>NZ_CAWMDN010000114.1:0-271837 GCF_963866575.1 Aeromonas sp. L_1B5_3 | reverse complement strand
TCAGATGTGTATAAGAGACAGGCATCTTCACCGCGCAGCAGGATCTCGTTGCCAAAGTGGCGAAAGAAGAGCTGGTTGATCAGCTGGTTCATTTCTACACCGCCGCCGCCGTGGCTTAACTGAATTTCTCTCATTGGATCCCCATATATCGGTAGTAGGCATTGCAGGCCCCTTCGGAGCTGACCATGCAGCTGCCCATGGGCTGGGTCGGGGTGCAGCCCCGGCCAAAGACTTTGCACTGGTTCGGTTTGGCCAGGCCGCGCAGGATATCGGCGCACTGGCACGCCTTGTGGTCATCGATGGGAGTCTGATTGAGCGCGAAGTGACGTTCTGCATCGCGTTTGGCGAAGGCATCGCGCAGGCGCAGGGCGGAATCGTTGATATCGCCAAGACCTCGCCAGCGAAAGTGCTCGCGGGTCTCGAAAAAGCGCTCGACCAGCCGCTGGGCGGCTTTATTGCCGCTGGCGGTGACGGCGCGGCTGTATTGCACCTCCAGCGCGTAGCGACCCTCCACCTTCTGGCGCACCATCATCAAGAGTGCCTCCATCACGTCCACCGGCTCGAAGCCGCTCACCACCACCGGCACCTGATAGCGATCGACGATGGGCAGGTAGATATCGGCGCCGGTGATGACGCTGACGTGGGAGGGGCCGATAAAGGCGTTCACCTTGGCCACCCCGTCGGCCATCACCGCATGAATGGCGGGGGGCACCAGCACATGGTTGATATGAAACAGCAGGTTCTCAATCCCCTCAGCTTCAGCCGCAGCCAGCAAGGCGGCGGTCATGGGGGTGGAGGTCTCGAAACCGATGGCGAAGAAAACCACGGTTTTCTCGGGGTTCTCACGGGCGATACGCAGGGCATCGAGGGGGTCATAGACCGGACGGATATCGCTCCCCTTGGCCCGCTGCTGGGCCAACGTGCCTTTGGAGCCCGGTACCCGGATCATGTCCCCCAGGGTGACCAGAATGACGCTGGGCTGGCTAGCCAGCTCGATGGCCTGATCGATGCGCTCTTTTGGCATGATGCAGACCGGGCAGCCGGGGCCGTGGACAAACTCGATGCAGGCGGGCAGCAGCTGGTGCAGGCCGTACTTCATGATGGTGTGGGTATGGCCGCCACACACCTCCATCACCCGCAGCGGCTCGGGCAGATCCTTGGCCAGTTCTGTAATTTGGGCGGCGAGGGCACGGATCACCTCGGGCTGGCGAAAGCCCTGAAACAGGTCATTTAAGGTCAGCATGGCAAGATATCCTGTTTGGGCATCAGGGCCACCATCTGGCGGAAGCTCTCGAGGCTGGCCTGCGCCTCCTCTTCGTCAATCTTGCTCATCACAAAGCCGATGTGGAGCAGCACATAGTCGCCAATGTTGAGAGGCTCTTCGAGCAGCATGCAGCTGACGCGCCGCTGCACCCCCAAGGTATCGACGGTGACGCAGTTATCTTCGGGGTGCAGCTGCACCACCTGAGAGGGGATGGATAGACACATGGATTTCAGGACTCCGACAAGGTGGCACAACCGGCTGTGGCAGGCTGGTGCGTGGCAATATGGTGGATGGCAAACCAGAGCTGACCGGCGGCGATGCCACCGTCATTGAGCGGCAGGGTTTCGCTGGTCAATACCTGCCTGCCAGCGGCTTCGAGAGTGGGAACAAGCTGATCCATCAGCACCCGGTTTTGAAAGACGCCCCCCCCTAGCGCCACCGGATAGCCGGGGAAGCGTTCGGCAAGGGCGATGACCAGATTGCTGATGGCGCGGATAAAACCGGCGGCCAGGCTGGCGGTGGAGGTGCCTTGGCGCCGCTCGCTGACAAGGGTATTGATGAGCTCGGCCCACTCGATCTGCAGCGGCCCTTCCGCTGATTGGCTGAGATCAAAGGCAAGGGGGAAGGGCGCTTCATCGGGGGCCAACTGCAAGGCGGCTGCCTCCAGCAGGAGTCCCGCTTCGCCCTCGTAATCGGGGGTGTCGATCACTCCCAAGAGCGCCGCCACCGCATCGAACAGCCGACCGATGGAGCTGGTGTAGGGGGTGTTGCGACCCAGCTGCCAGAGCTGATGCAGATTGCTGATCCGCTCAGCGGGCAGTTGCTTGATCAAAGGAATATCGAGGGCGCTGATCTGCTCAGGGCTGTGCGATTCAAACAGCAGCCCCAGCAGCTGACGTACCGGCTCGCGGATGGCCGCCTCGCCGCCGATCAGCTTGAAGGGGGCAAGGTGGGCAACCCGCTCAAATCCCTGAACGTCTGCGATCAGCAGCTCGCCGCCCCAGAGGGTGCCGTCATCGCCAAGGCCGGTGCCATCGAAGGCAACACCCAGCACCGGGCCTGTGATGTTGTGCTCGGCCATCACTGCCAGCAGGTGGGCGTGATGGTGCTGCACCTCGAGGTGGGTCGCACCCTGATCGCGGCAATAGCCCTTGGCCCACTGATGGCTGAGGTAGCCGGGGTGGCGATCCGAGACCAGCAGTTCTGGCTTGAGATCGTAGAGATCGCGAAAGGTCGCTAGGGTCTGCTCGAAGTGCACCTGCATCGGCAGGCTGTGCAGATCGCCGATATAGGGGCTGTAGATGCGCTGGCGACCGAAGGCGAGCGCCAGCTGGTTCTTCTGTTGCGCCCCGACAGCCAAGAGCGGCGCCTTGACCGCCTCTTGCAAGCTGGGAGTGCAGGGGGCATAGCCACGGGCGAGGCGCAACGTCTGGCGTCGCCCGCCTGCCCACTGCACCAGACTGTCGTCGCAGGGGTGCAGAATGGGGCGGTTGTGATCCAGGATGCCGTCAATCTCGCTGCCGAGTTCCCTGACCACCGCCTCGCACTCGATAAGGATCGGGCTGCCGCGACCATTGGCGCTGGTGGCCACCAGCGGCATGGCGCAGGCGTCCAGCAGCAGCTGATGGAGCGGGGTATAGGGGAGCATGACGCCAAGGTAGGGGATGCCGGGGGCAATCCCCTCGGCCAGCGGCGCAGTTGTCAGTTGGGATTCTGACGGTCGATCATCGTTTTTGCGCTTGCGCAGCAAGGTGATGGGTCTGGCCTGAGAGGCGAGCAGTTGCCACTCGTCTTTGCTGCCGGTGACATGCAATTTGGCCTCGGCAAGGGAGCCTATCATCACCGCCAGAGGCTTGCGCGCGCGCCGCTTGAGCATTCGTAATCTGGCAACACTCTGTTCATTGCGGGCATCACACATCAGGTGATAACCCCCCATGCCTTTGACCGCGATAAGCTTGCCCGCTTGCAGGGCGCGGGCGGCGGCGTGCAGGGCCTCTTTGCGTTCGGCCAGCGCATTTCCATTGCCGCTGAGCCAGCTGAGATAGGGCCCGCACTCGGGGCAGCTCACCGGCTGGGCGTGGTAGCGTCTGTCCAGCGGGTTTTCATAGGCCGCCGCGCAGCGCGGGCACATGGCAAAGCCTGCCATGGCGGTATGGGGTCTGTCATAGGGGAGGCTGCGGATGATGGTGTAGCGCGGGCCGCAGTGGGTGCAGTTGGTAAAGGGGTAGTGGTGGTGGCGATCGCTTGGATTGGCCACGTCCCGGGCGCACGCCTCGCACATCCCCTGATCCGGCGAGATGGCGACCGTGGCCGCGCTCTGCTGCTGACTCGCTTTAATTCGAAACTGGCCATGAAATTGGCCATCAAAGTCGGGATCATGAGTGAGGGGCAGTTCCCGCTCGCTGAAATGATCGATGCGGCTAAGTGGCGGCGCCAGTTCCCGCAGTTCGCGGGCAAAGCTGGCGAGCTGTTCAGGCGATCCTTCGGCGCCGATGGTGACGCCGTTGGCATCGTTCAGCACATAGCCGGCAAGGCCGTGGCGCAGTGCCAGCCCATAGACGAAGGGGCGAAAGCCGACCCCCTGTACGATGCCGTCGATATGAAATTCACGGCGCAGCCGGTTGGCCACAGGATTGGCAGAGCCAGAGGGGGCAATGGTGGCGCTCATGCCGGCTCCATCTCATCTTGAGTGGCTGGCAGACGCAGCACCCGGCGCTCGTTCTCCTCGCGCCGCACCCAGCCATCCATCTCCATGCGCAGGCAGAACGGAATGGCGTATTTGCGCGACAAGCCGGTGATCTCCTTGAGGGATGCCATGTCGATCAGATCTCCCACCTGCTGGCCCGCCAGCACAGCGGCGACCATCTGGTTGTAAAGCTCGGCGTCGTAGTAGATGGGGCCATCGAGCTGCACCAGATACTTGAGTCGCGCCAGATTGCGCAGCTGCTTTTGCAGGGCACCTTTTTGTTGCAAGCCCTGCTGCAGGGCTGCGGGCAGCTTGCGGGTGATAAAGGGATCCAGCTCCACTCCGCCGGGGCCCAGTTTACCTGGCTCGTACCCCTCCTTGCCTTGATCTCGCACCACCTTGAGCACCAGCTGCGCCTCTTCCCCCAGATCATCTTCCGACTCTCCGCTGCCCTGCTGCCACTTGTCATGGTGCAGGCGAACAAGCTGCTCGCTTTTGAGCTGCTGGAGCAGGGCCTGAATGACCGGCAGGGCGATGCCAAAGCGGGTTGCCAGCTCGGCGGCGCTAAGCGGTTCGCTGGCCAGGGTAGCGAGCAGCTGGTCGCGGCTTTGGGCCAGCCAGCAGTTATCCAGCAGCCAGTTACCGAGGGGGGTGACCTGCTCTGGCCGCTGGTCAAAGCGGCTGGCCAGCACATAGCCGTTGAGCCCCAGCTGCAGGGTGGCCGGGTTGTAGCGCTCCAAGTCATCAGGTAGCTCACCCAGCAGGGTGTGCAGCGTCTTGCGTCTGGCGGGATGGATGTCGCCGCACCAGACGATGCGGGCGCCGTGCAGCAGTTCGCTGCTGCCGTGGCGAATGATGGCGAGCGGCTGTCCGAAGAAGCAGGGGATAGGGCTGGTAAAGATCAGCCGCGCCAGCCGGGTCTCTTTTATTGGCACAAAGCGCGCCCGGCCATGCCAGCTGCCGAGGGCCACCTCCACCTCGCGGTTGCGCTGCTCCCGAATGCTGCCGCCGACCTCGCAGAGCCGCACGATAAGGTGGGTTGCCGCCTCGCACTGGCCGACAGTGCTGGTAAGACAGTGACCACGTGCCACCTCCTTGTGGGGCACTTTTTTCAGGCCCACCGCTACCCGGCAGACGGCGCCGATCTCGTCGACGCTCTGGTGATAGGCCTGCAGGGAGCGCACCTGCACCTCCCGATCGGCGGGGTAGAGGCGCAGCTTGTCCCCCACCTTGAGGCGGCCCTGTTGCAAGGTGCCGGTGAGCACAGTGCCGGTACCATTGGCGGTAAAGACCCGGTCTACATAGAGGCGCGGTGCGCCCTGCTCGCGGGCAGCTTGTGAGGCTGGCAGATCGGCCAGCTGACGTACGATAGCGGCGTGCAGGGCAGCCATATTGGCGCCGGTTTTGGCGCTGACGCTGACGATATCGGGCACCATGCCGCTCTCGTCCATTACCCGCTCCAGCAGGCTCTCTTCCAACAGCAAAAGCTCGTCGGAGCTGACCAGATCGCACTTGTTGATGCAGACCAAGAGACGCGGCACCCCCATCGCCTTGAGCAGGCGCAGGTGATCGCCGGTCATCGGCATCCACCCCTCGTCGGCGGCAATCACCAGCAGCACCAGATCCAGACTCCAGAGCCCCGCCACCATGTTGCGGATATAGCGCTCGTGGCCGGGCACGTCGATGACGCCTATGGTGTTGCCCTGACCGTCGTCGAAGTGGGCAAAGCCGAGATCCTGAGTCATGCCGATGGCCTGCTCATGGGCGCGAGCCGTGGTGATGCCGGTGAGGGCCTTGATCAGCAGGGTCTTGCCGTGATCCACGTGGCCGGCAAGACCGATAACGGCGCGATAGGGGGTCATGGGATCAGGGCTCCTCGGTTGCATTTGTTGCATTGAACGGGGCGGGCAGCAGCAACTCCCTGAGTTGGGCGATCAGCAGTTCCATCTCGGTCGGCAGCAGGGTGGCCATATTGAGCAGCACCTTCTGCTGGCGCACCGTGGCGATGACCGGGACGGGGAGTTCGCGCAGAGCATCAAGCAGCTGCTGGGCCGGGCGCGGGTCGGTACATTCGAGCGCAGGGGCCGGGTAGAACTCGTCCGGCAAGGTGCCGCCACCTACCACCAGCTGGGCGGGGACCGGCACAAAGCAGCCGGGCAGGGCGGCCATCAGCCGGGAGGCTCTCGCCTGCATGGCGGCCGGGTTGCTCAAGGTGCGCTGGGCAATGCCCTCGCCGACGGGAGATTTGTTGAGCTTGTGAATGAGCAGGCGTTCGAGCAGGGAGTAGACGATGCGGCTCGGGCGGAAGGTGCGCATCATGGGGTGTTTTTCCAGCCGCTTGATAAGGTCGCTGCGGCCACTGATGATGCCCGATTGCGGGCCCCCCAAGAGCTTGTCGCCTGAGTAGCAGACCAGATCCGCCCCCGCCTTGATGTACTGGCGCACCGAGGTTTCATCCGGTGCAAACTCTTCGGTGGTCAAGCCGGAGCCCTGATCCACCGCCAGCACCACGTGTTCGGGCAGGGCGCGGGCCACCTCGCCGATATCGGGGGATTCGGTAAAGCCGCGAATGGCGAAATTGGATCTGTGCACCATCAGCACCAGCGCGGTCTGATCGGTGATGGCATCGAGGTAATCTTTGGCGGTAGTGATATTGGTGGTGCCCACCTCCACCAGTTTGGCGCCGGAGAGCGCCAGAATGTCGGGGATGCGAAAGCCACCGCCAATCTGGATCTGCTCGCCGCGCGAGACGATCACCTCGCGCCCCTTGGCCACCTCCTGCAGCAACAGGAAGAGGGAAGCGGCGTTGTTGTTGACCACCAGCGAATCTTCGGCCTGGGTGAGGCAACGGAGCAGGGGAGAGATCAGCCCCTTGCGCCCGCCGCGTTTGCCGGTGGCGAGATCCAGCTCCAGATTGTTGTAGCCGGTGTTGAGGTCGCGCACCTCGTCCCACAGTTCGCTACAGAGCGGCGAACGCCCCAGATTGGTATGCACCAGGGTGCCGGTGGCGTTGATCACCCGGGTCTGACGCTGGCGCAACTGCTGCCGGCAGCGCTTGGCAATCAGTGCCTCGATCTGCTCGGGGGCAACGCCATGCTGGCGAAAATCTTCGCTCTGGCGTAGCTCGCTCAGGGTGTCGCGCACCGCCTGAGTCACCAGCGGGCGGCTCAGCGCTTCGATAAAACCGGCGAGAAAGGGTTGCTGCAGCAGCTGTTCTACTTGCGGCAAGCGGCGCGTTTGTTGCTGGCCGGGCTGTTGCTGAGAATCTGGCTGTGAATCGTCGGCAGCCGTACCTGATGCGGGCTGGCGATGGGGGATGGCTGGCGCGTGAGACGAGTTCGGCATGGGATTACCAGTGCAGTGCGTGGGTTCGGGATGCGCACCGGTTTGCCGATAGAGAGGCCGAGCTGACGGGTTATGGCACTGCTGGCGATTTGCGGATGAGTGCAAACTGGATGCATCAATGATGCGGGTATAAATTAATGCTGCATCGATGCTGATAAATTAATTTTTGGCCAGCGAGATAACCTGAGTTCGGATTATATTGGCAAGCGGCAAGCACCTTTTTTAAGGTATTACTTCAAACATATTGAACAAACAATGGAAATAACATCCAGGCCGAAAAATTAAGCGAGAGAGTATTTGTTCAATAGATGAATTTGGCGGAAGAGGCAGGAATCGAACCTGCCAAAGCCTTCTCGGCTCACATCGGTTTTGAAGACCGAGGAGGCCACCAGACCCCATCAACTTCCGTAACGGTCGCCATTTTGTGGCAAATTTCTGTGACTGGCAACGCTTTTTTTGTCATAAAAAAGCGAGAGTTAGCGATTTTTTGAAAAAATCAAAGAACCTTGTTTTATATCAAGTCCAGCACAATTAGCCCGATGTTTTTAATTTAACATCGGGCCTCGATCACATTGCCGTAACCGTCGGTCAATAACGGTCGTTAACAACTCGATAAATAATCACCGCTTGGCGTTGGCAATATTCCACTGATCCAGTTTATCTATTAACAGACTGGTGTCACTGGCGGCATCAAGATGCTGATAAAGATAATCCATCGCCTCGCTCACCATCTCGGTCATCGGGAAGGAGAACGCCACGATGGCCGGTTGTACCCCGACAAAGATCACCTCGGGGATAAAGGTCTTGAGTTCGTCGATCAGGAAATTGAGCGGCATATTGTGGGTCGAGAAGATAAACATCTCGGCGATGGTCTCGGGGGGGATCACCTGCAGGGTACCCGCCTTCTGGCCGATCTCGGCGGCATCTACCAGCACCACCCGCTCAGGTTGCAGCTCCCGCACCTTGTAGACCACATTTTCCGGCGCGATGCCGCCGTCGATATGGATCCAGCCGGGCAGGGGGGCGGCTTGCAGTTTGTCGGCAAGATAGGGGCCGGCACCGTCGTCCCCCATCATGGCATTGCCTACGGTCAACACGAGATTGCAGCCCATCAGCGGCTCCTTACCATCAGGTACATATGGGGGTCGTTAAAGAGGGCGGTGAGCTGATCCATAAAGATGTTGGTCCAGCCCAGCTCCTGCTCATCGAGCAGATTGTCGGCTTTGCGCAGTCGGTCGAAGGCGCAGGCCAGCATATGGCAGTGCTCGCGATAGATGGTGATCTCGCCAAAGGTGAGAAACCCCTCCATCTTGCGGCGCGCTTCGCTCCCCTGTGGCAGCTTGGCCACCCAGTCGCGATAACCGGTCAGCGAGCAGACCAGGTCTGCTCGCAGGCAATCGACGATGCCGAGGTGGTGGCCGATGGCGAGGCTGTAGTACATCACCTCCTTGGCCTCTTCCGGCACGTCGAACTGCTCGTCGACGAACTTGCGCGAGAGGCGATAGAAGAAAACCTCGTCAGCCATGCACCGCCTCTCCCTTGCCGGCCGCCCGGTTGAGGCAGGCGTTTGCGAGGTTGTTGACGATCTCAGCTAGGCGGGGATCGTCGTGCTGATCGAGGTAGCTCTGGATGCGCAGATCCACATCCTGCTGGGTCGCCCCTTCGAGCAGGGCCATGAACTCGTCGGCGATGATCCGCCCCTGACGATAACCGGCCATGCGGCGCGCTTCGCGCTCGATCATCACCCGGATTTCATTGGGGATGCCGGTGTGGCGCAGTTCGACCCGCTCACCCGGTTGCACCTCGTGGCTGGTGGCTTTGAGTTTCTGCTCAAGCAGACCGAGCGCCACGGCAAAGCCATAAATGGTAGCCGCCGGTGTCGGAGGGCAGCCCGGGATATAGACATCCACTGGCACGATTTTGTCGGTGCCGCCCCAGACGCAGTAGAGGTCGTGGAAGATGCCGCCGTCACAGCCGCAGGCGCCGTAGGCGATGCAGATCTTGGGATCGGGCGCCGCCTCGTAGGCGCGCAGGGCCGGTACCCGCATCGCCCGGGTCACTGCGCCGGTAAAGAGCAGGATGTCGGCGTGGCGGGGGGAGGCAACCACCTTGATGCCGAAACGCTCGGCATCGAACAGCGGGGTGATGGTAGCGAAGATCTCGATCTCGCAGGCGTTGCAGCCGCCGCAATCGACCCGGTAGACATAGGCCGAGCGGCGAATGTCCTTGAGCAGGGTCTTCTTGAGTTTGGTGATCTCGGGATCCTGTGCCAGCGGCACGGCGCGGGTATGGGCATGGCCGACAACCGGTTCTATGCCTTTGATCTTGCTCATCACATCCACTCCTGTTGTGTGGCCATCGGTGTGGCTATCGGTGTGATCAGGGCCGAGTCAGGCTGGCTCAGCATGCTCTGTTTTCGTTTGCAGTCGGGGCAGTGGTGCAGCCGCTCCGGGGTCGCCAGCGGTGTGCCCGCCTGCTTGAGGGTATCCTCCACCAGCGCCACCAGCTTGCTCGGGGCAAAGTAGGTGCCGCACAGGGTGCAGGGGGCCAGCGCGAAGCGGGCCTCCTCATAGAGATCCGCCTTGTTGGTCACCGCCAGCTCGAACTCGGGGGAGAGGGCGATGGCGCGGGTCGGGCAGACCTCCTCGCAGCGGCCGCAGAAGATGCAGCGCGCCATGGAGATCTCCCAGCGCCGTTCGCCGGTCTCCATGTCCACTTCCATCACCAGCGCGTTGGCCGGGCAGGCCTTGGTGCAGGCGGCGCAGGCGATACACTGATCCGCCTGATATTTCGGTTTGCCGCGAAAATCCCGGTTCACCTCGTAAGGGGCGAAGGGGTACTTGGCGGTCGGGGTGCCAGCCTTGAGGATGGTCTTGAACAGCTTGATCATGATGACCCCTTATTTCAGCGGAGAGTTTTTGCGATCGATGCCGTAGCGCTCGATCTCCTTGTAGGAGACCACGGTGGATTTGCCCTTCCTGGGGTCGACCAGGGTGACCCGGTCGGTACAGGAGTAGCAGGGATCCAGACTGCCGATGATGAGCGGCGCATCCGCCACGGTATTGCCGCGCAGCATGTAGCGCAGGGCAGGCCAGTTGGCGTAGGTGGCGGCGCGGCAGCGCCAGCGGAACAGCTTCTGGTTGTCGCCAGTCATGCTCCAGTGGACGTTCTCGCCGCGGGGCGCTTCGGTAAAGCCCAGCGCAAACTTGCCCGGCTGGTAGGTGAACCCTTCGGTCAACAGCGGCCCTTCCGGCAGGTGCTCCAGGCCGAACTCAATCATGTCGAGGGAGTCGTAGAGCTCGTGGATGCGCACCAGCACCCGGGATTGCACGTCGCAACCCGCCTTGGTCTGGATCTCCATCGGCAGCTCGCGGTAGCCGGCAAAGTCGTGGACCCGGCGCACGTCGCGCTTGAAGCCACTCGCCCGCACCATGGGGCCGACGCAGCTGAAATCGCGGGCAATCTGCGGGTCGAGCTTGCCGATACCGATGAGGCGGGAGGAGATGTTGGCGGTATCCAGCAGCATGGCCACCAGGGGTTTGAGCTCATCACGCAGCTCGCGCACCAGCTGGGCCCCCTTGATGCGATCTTCCTTGAATATGTCGCGGCGCACTCCGCCAATCAGGTTGAGGCCGTAGGTCTTGCGGGCGCCGGTCAGCAGCTCGGCCAGGGTCATGGATTTTTCCCGCACCCGGAAGAACTGCATAAAGCCGGTGTCGAAACCGGTGAAGTGGCTCGACAGGCCGATGTTGAGGATATGGCTGTGCAGGCGCTCCACCTCCAGCAGCACGGCGCGGATCATCTTGGCCCGCTCCGGCACCGGAATGCCCATAGCGTTCTCTACCGAGGTGGTGTAGGCGACGCTGTGGGTAAAACCGCAGATGCCGCAGACCCGGTCGGTCAGAAACGCCACTTCGTTGTAACCCATGCGGGTTTCGGCCAGCTTCTCCATGCCGCGATGGACATAGAAGAGGCGGTAGTCGGCATCGATGATGTCTTCGCCATCGACGAACAGACGAAAGTGCCCCGGTTCATCCGAGGTGATGTGCAGCGGGCCGACCGGCACGATGCGGTTGGCATCACTGCCGAGTTCGTTGACGAAGGGGTAGGTCTCGGTGTCAGTGGTGGGCATCGGGCGCTGGCGATAATCCATGGCGTCCTTGCGTAGCGGGTGGATATCCTCCGGCCAGTCGTCCGGCAGTACCAGACGGCGTTCGTCCGGCAGGCCGATGGCGCGCAGGCCGTACATGTCGCGGATCTCCCGCTCGCCCCACACCGCCGCCGGAATGGTCGGGGTGATGGAGGGGTACTCCTGGGTATCGGCATCCACCAGCACCTTGACGGTGATCCAGCACTTGGTGTCGCCCTCCATGGAGAAGACGTGGTAGACGGCGAAGTGGCCGTTGAGGCTGCGCTCGTCATTGGCAAAGGAGAGGGGAAGCCAGCCCCCCAGCTGATGGAAGATCAGGCTGGCGGTCTCGACCAGACTGGTGGGCTTGACGGTGATGGTGGCCTGATCGGCGGTTTGCCACTCCTCGTCGACGATGGCGTGGGGCAGTTGTGCTCGCACCTGCTGGATGTAGTCGCAGCCGATGCGATCCGAAATGGCGATGGTCATGCAGTTCTCACTTTAATGTTCGGGAATGAGCATTCACAAATGATGAAATCGGAAAAAGTTTCTGTGCTGGCGGGCATGATTCAGACCCCGACCAGATAGGCGAGCAGCGCCAGCAGAGCCAGCCCCAAGCCGTAGCGGGTGAGCTTGTGGGTGCGCACGAACTGGGTACGGGCCATGGCGTTTTCGATGATGCCAGCCAATAAAAAGGCCACCAGCAGCTTGCAGGCGAGGATCAGCGCCGCACCGATGAGCGCGGGCAGACTCCAGTTGGCCGCCTTGCCGAAGGGCAGGAAAATGACCAGAAAGAGCTGCACCACTACCAGTTGCTTGAGGCCGATGGAGAGCTTGAGCAGGGCCAGGCCCGCACCGGAATACTCGGTGAGCGGCCCCTCTTGCAGCTCCTGCTCGGCTTCGGCGCAGTCAAAGGGCAGCTTGCCCATCTCGACAAACACCGCGAAGGCGCAGGCGGCACCGGCCAGCAGGGTGGCGATGGGCGCGGCCAGTGGCTGGGTCGCCACATAGCTGCTGATGTTGCCCAGATCCGAGCTGCCCACCATCATCGCCATGATGAAGCAGGCGAGCACCAGAATGGGCTCCACCAGAATGCCGAGGGTCAGCTCGCGGCGGGCACCAATACCTGCAAACATGCTGCCGCTGTCGAGCCCCGAGAGGGAGAAGAAGAAGCGGAAGATGGCGAACAGATAGATATCGGTGATGAGATCCCCGGCGATGGGGAAGGGGGACTCGTGAGTCAGGGTTGGCAGCGCCATCCCTACCAGCAAGAGGGCGGCGATGAGCAGCGCAGGCATCAGGTTGAAGATGATGCCGGCAGGCTCGGGGGTTACCTCCTGACGGCGCAGGAGCTTGGCGATATCCCGGTAATCCTGCAGCAGGCCCGGCCCCTGACGGGAGTGCATCTTGGCCCGCAGCACCCGGGTGAAACCGGTGGCGAGCGGTGCCAGCGCCAGCATGGCGATGGCCTGGGTCAGGGCGAGGGCAACCATGCCCCAGCTCGGCATTTCAAGAACAGGCATATCAGACTCCTACAGCCATCAGGATAAAGAGCGCCAGCACAACGCCATTTATTAAAGAGAGCAGCAGCTTGCCGGTGTTGCCGCAGGTATCGCTCACCCCGTGCAGGGCGCTGGCCAGATCGAGCTGCGGCTGCTTGCGATAGAGCGGCGCGCAGAGTTGGCGCAAGGTGTGGGTGACACCGCCAGAGGTGAGGCTCATGCGCTCCTCATAGGCGTAACCACAAGCCCACGGGGTGCCAGCGTGACGACGACCCAGCTTGGGCCCCTTGAAGATGGCCAGTACCAGCAACGGGATGAGGAACAGACCCAGCAAGGTGATGGCGATAACGGGTGGGGAGAGGATCGCCTGGCTGCTATCGAGTGGCAGCAGGGTGGCGCCGGTGGCGACACTCATTTGGCTGGCAACCAAGGCTTGGCCATAGCTGGCGATATGGGGGGCAATCCAGGGGGCGCCCAGACCCAGCACCAGACAGACCGCGGCCAGCAGCAGGGTGCCTGCCACCATGGTGCCCGGCACTTCGCGGGCGTGGCTCGCGTGTTCGCTGCGCGGTGCGCCGCAGAAGCAGATGCCGTACACCTTGACGAAACACATCACCGCCATGGCGCCGGTTACCGCTAGCATTACTACCGCGAGCGGCGCGACGACAGAGGTGCCGAGTTTGGTCATGGAGAGCAGGGATTGGTAGATAAACCACTCGCTGACAAAGCCGTTGAGCGGCGGCAGCGCCGAGATGGCCATGGCACCGATGAGGAACGCCAGCGCAGTCCAGGGCATCAGCTTGGCCAGGCCCCCCATCTTGTCCATATCCCGGGTGTGCAGGCGGAACATCACAGAGCCGGTGCCCATAAAGAGCAGGCTCTTGAAGATGGCGTGGTTGAGCAGGTGATAAAGCGCACCCAGCAGCCCCAGCACCACCAGTGCCGGTTGCTGGTTGGCGATGCCGATCATGCCGATCCCCATCCCCATCAGGATGATGCCGATGTTCTCCACCGTGTGGTAGGCGAGCAGCCGCTTGAGATCGTGCTCGGCCAGCGCAAACAGCACCCCGAGCACTGCCGAACAGGCTCCGAAGATCAGCACCACATAGCCCCACCAGAGCTGGCTGGCGCCGAGAAAATCGATGCTGACCCGCAAGATGCCAAAGAGACCCAGCTTCACCATCACACCGGACATCAGCGCCGAGATATGGGAGGGCGCAACGGGCTCGGCCACCGGCAGCCAGCCGTGCAGCGGCACGAAACCGGCGCGCAGGCCAAAACCGCAAAAGCTGAGCAGGAACACCAGAGAGGCCAATGCGCCCGCCAGATGGTGCTCGCGCAGTGCGGCGAACTCCAGCGAACCGCTTTCACGGCAGAGCAGCCAGAAGGCGATCAGCACCAGTGCCATGCCTATATGGTTCATCACCAAGTAAAGCCGGCTCTGTTTGGCAGCATCCGGGTTGGTCTTGACCAGCCAGTAGGTGGTGAGGGTCACCAGCTCGTAGCAGAGCAAGAAACCGAGCGCATTGTCGGCCAGCACCATGCCCACCATGGCAAAGAGGAAGAGGTTCATCAGCGCGCCGATGGCCACATCCCCCTTGCCCTGATATTCGCGGATATAGGCAAAGGAGTAGAGGGCGACGGCGACGCCGACGGTGCTAATCACCAGCAGCATCAGCGCGGCCAGCATGTCGAGGTGCACCGAGCCCAGCAGCCAGAGCTGGCCGTCGACGGGGGTGCCTTGGGCAAAGATCTGGATGGCGGCGACCAGACCCGCGAGCGAGCCCAACAGGGCAAAGCCGCTATTGAGGCGGTTGGCCAGTGCGGGCAACTTTTGCAGGAGCAAACCGGCGGCAGCGCCCAGCAAAAAGAGCAGGAGCGTGGCCATAACAAGGGGGGACAACATCAGCGGGCTCCCTCTGTGGTGGATAAATCGGATGCAGGGAGCGCTGTGGCAGGCGCCGAGAAGGCGGAGGCCCCTTGCGGGTTGGTGTCGGCCGCTTGCTGGCGACGGATACGGGCGGCGCGTTCGGTGTCGCCGTCATTGACCAGCTTCAGTGCCTGGGAGGGGCAGGCACCGACACAGGCCGGGCCATCGGCGCGAAACTCGCACAGGTCGCACTTGACCGCGATGCTGCGCACCCCCGGCTCCCAGCTCAGCAGATCCTCGCCAAAGCAGTGCAGGCCGGCAGAGGTGGAGGGGTTGCTGGAGCGGATGGAGCAGGGGATATAGGTGTCGTAACTGGTGGCCACGGCCACCGGACGGCTGCCGCCGCTCTGGATGGCGCCAAAGGGGCAGGCCACGGCGCAGAGATTGCAGCCGATGCAGAGCGACTCGTTGAGTTGCACGCAATCGCCGGTCTGGCGAATTGCCTCGACCGGGCACACCTTGATGCAGGGG
Source organism: Aeromonas sp. L_1B5_3 (assembly GCF_963866575.1). Taxonomy (NCBI): domain Bacteria; kingdom Pseudomonadati; phylum Pseudomonadota; class Gammaproteobacteria; order Aeromonadales; family Aeromonadaceae; genus Aeromonas; species Aeromonas sp. L_1B5_3. The sequence goes on along the minus strand of NZ_CAWMDN010000114.1, from coordinate 256,510 downwards.
GCATCGTCACAGTGACGGCACTGAACCGGCATGGTCGCCTGCTCGTGTCGCATAACGGTTAAACGGGGGGCTTGCTGCAAACCTTGCGCCTTGTGTACCTCGCTGCAGGCCGCCATACAGGTGCCACAGCCGATACAAAGCTTGGGGTCAGCGATAACGAAGCGGTTCATAGCCTACCTTGTCGTGTCGCGAACGGAGAAAGTAGGGGCAGGTTGGCAAGATACGGGCCAGAATGGTTTTTGCAGCGAAATTGGTTTTAAGTTGCTGTTTTTAAATAAATAAAAATCTTCATGGGATTGGTTGAAAGGGCTGGTATGGCTGTCGAACTGTGACGTTCGTCACTTGTGACGAAGGTATCGACAGAGAGTGTTGGCAGTGATCACAGAAATTTATTGAAGTTAGAGCTGTTGATTGGCTCCTTATTGCTGAAACAGCGAGACTTGGTTCATGCATAAAATGACTTGTGACATTGGGATAAATAACAAAATTGTTGATAGTTGGAATGGACAAGAAAGATATTTTCATATCTGAATAATTTGGATAGGATTCTTATGAGTGCCAATCGCTTTGTTTTGTGTAACTTTTGAGCATAAGTGATGCACGTAGGGCGATGCTTTAATAATTAAAGGATTTTATTTAAAGCAGCCATAATAAGAAACAACTGAAGTTGATAAAAATGATCAAAAAAATGAAAGCTTCCATAGCTACGGTTTTGTCGGTGATAAGTTTCAACGGTCTGGCTGCAGAATCAGGAATAACACATTTTTCAAATTGTGATGCCTCCTTTTTTACTGCTGCGGCTAATAACCCACTGTTAAAAACAATTCCTGAAAGATTATACTCATCAAATTTAAAGAAAGATAAAAAGGTAAAGCTTGACTTGCATTACACAACACCGGAAGGAATAGAGGTATCCGGTTTTGTTGTAACCTACACAGACTTTGATGCGTATAAAGAATATACGCCGATGGATGTGAGAGGACAGTTTTATTACTGGGGATTTACATCAACCCAACCTATCGAAACTGTGGTCGCTCTTATGTCGAAGACATTGAGTTTGCAAAAGTTGGACAATGAGAATTATGTTTTTAATCCAATGATAAAAAATGCAGGCTCAAACTGGGTGAAGAATAACTCTGCTGTTACAGGTATATCTCCTGCAGAGAAAACAACAGAAAAAGTATTTATAATTGAGAAGGCAGATAATCAAACGGTAGAAATACTCTGCTCCCTGCAAGGTAGTGTTAGTCAGCAAGATTTATATGAAGCAGGAGTACAGAAATGACATCTAAATCATTTTTCATTGGATTGCTGGCTGTATTTTTATCAGGTTGTGCTGGTGTAAAGAAAGATGAGCCTTTACCGAAAGGGTATAGCTTGGCAAGCTCAAATGACTCGATGGATACATATTTTGTCAAACCTGACTCATGGTTCTATAAAGGCAATAAAAATGTGCGTCAGTTAGAGGTGGTTAAAGCACTAAAAAAAGAAGATGAAGTGGAGGGGCATAAATTTATTGCAATTAAAACGAAATATGTGTTTGATTGCGAGAATAAAAATAAATACACAAAAATCCCAAGTGGCTTTTTTGATAATAAATATGCGATTGGGAAGCCTGTTGTCCCATTTCCTTTTAGCTCTAGTCGTTGGTTATTCGCCAAGGATGGATCATCAGAGGGTGTGATGTGGGATGTGCTTTGTGTTCAGCTAATGGCTGAGGTAGATGCGAAATCGTAATGTCACTTTAACGTGTTCTTTATATAAGAATAGAATTTTCGCTGGGTTTATATTCCCTCAAGTTCAATAAGTAAAATGAATATGCAAATAGAGAGGGAGGCCAATGCCTCCCTCTCTATTTGCTGACGTTTTTTATGCCATCAAGAGGCCATCAACCCGCCATCAGATATCCACCTGGGATCCAAGTTCGATAACCCGGTTGGGCGGGATCTCGAACTGATCCGGCGCGCGCAGGGCGTTGCGCTGCAGCAGCATAAAGAGCTTGCCGCGCAGATAGAGATACCAGGGGCGGTCTTTCATGATGAGCGACTCGTGGGCCATAAAGAACGAGGTCTCCATCATCCGGCAGCTCAGCCCCTCGGCGTTGCAGCGGTGGAAGATCTCCTCCACGTTCGGGGTCTCGCGCCAGCCGTAGCTTGCTACCACCCGCCAGAAGGTGGGGGAGAGCTGCTCGATGCAGACCCGGCGCACATTGTGGACGTAGGGGACATCCTCCACCCGCAGGGTGAGCAGGATGATCCGCTCGTGCAGCACCTTGTTGTGCTTGAGGTTATGGAGCAGCGCATGGGGGATCACATTGACCACCCGCGACATATAGACAGCAGTACCGGCCACCCGGGTCGGCGGGGATTTCTCCAGCGAGGCGATCATCGGCTCAAGGGAGTTGCCGTGCTCGTTCAGGCGACGAATAAGCTGGAGACGCTCGCTCTTCCAGCTGGTCATCACGGTGAACATTACCGCGCCCAGGGTGAGCGGCAGCCAGCCGCCGGAGAAGATCTTGGCGAGGTTGGCGGCAAAGAGCGGCACGTCGATACAGAGCAGCGCGGCAAACAGGATGGCCACCAGATACTTGTTCCAGTGCCAGCTGTTCTTGGCCACCGAGCAGGAGAGGATGGAGGTGAGCACCATGGTGCCGGTCACCGCGATGCCGTAGGCCGCCGCCAGATTGCTGGAGTGCTCGAAGCTCATGATGACGATCACCACCGAGATATAGAGCATCCAGTTGATGACCGGAATATAGATCTGGCCGGACTCCTGCTCGGAGGTATGAACGATGCGAATGGGGGAGAGATAACCGAGGCGCACCGCCTGCCGGGTCAGCGAAAAGACCCCGGAGATCACCGCCTGCGAGGCGATCACCGTCGCCATGGTCGCCAGCAGCAGCAGCGGCACCAGCGCCCATTTCGGCGCGAGCAGGAAGAAGGGGTTGGCAATAGCGGCGGGGTTACTCAGCAGCAGCGCCCCCTGACCGAAGTAGTTGAGCACCAGCGAGGGCAGCACCACGATAAACCAGGCGAGGCGAATGGGATTTTTGCCAAAGTGGCCCATATCCGCGTAGAGCGCCTCCACCCCGGTGATGGCCAGCACCACGGCGCCGAGGGCAAAGAAGGAGGTGGTCTGGTACTGGGCAAAAAAGCGCACCGCCCAGATAGGGTTGAGCGCACCCAGCACCTCGGGATTGTGGATGATGCCGCGCAGCCCCAGCACCGCCAGCGTCATAAACCAGATCAGCATGATGGGGGCAAACAGCTTGCCCACCATGGCGGTGCCATGTTTCTGGATGGCAAACAGCAGGGTCAGCACCAGCACCGAGAGGGTGACAATATAGGGGTCGAGGGCGGGGGTGAGAATGCTCAGACCCTCGATGGCCGACATCACCGACATCGCCGGGGTGATCACCACCTCGCCATAGAAAAAGCTGCCGCCAATCAGGCCGAGGATGATCAGCAGCGGCGTCCAGCGGGTGGAGGCGTTGCGGGTCGCCAGCGACATCAGGGTGAGAATGCCACCCTCGCCGGCGTTGTCGGCCCGCATCACAAAGGAGAGGTACTTGACCGACACCACCAGGATCAGCAGCCAGAAGATCAGCGAGAGAAAGCCGAGAATGGAGGCCGGCTCGACGCCGAACCCGAATTGACCTGACAGGCACTCGCGCAAGGTATAGAGCGGGCTGGTGCCGATATCGCCATAGACTACGCCAATCGCCGCCAGCATGACGCCGGGAGTGGCTTGTTGTTTATCACAGTTCATGAGTTCATCTTGTCAGTTTGATGTTTACACGTTTGCCAACGCACAGCTGCCCGACCTACCAAGAGAGTCGTGATATTTAATCGGGAGAGAATTAATGGATTGCGATGGGAAAGGGCGCTAACGGAATAGTGATCTGCTTGTCATGGAACACAGTCTGTTCATCTGTCATTAAGCTTATAATGACACACACTCTGCGGGACTATGCTCAGTTATAAATAATCAAAAGTTCAATTTGAGTAAGAGAATTAATTATCCGGTGATTGAAATATATGGCGGGGAAGCGGGGAACTGATTGTTTTATCTGTGGATCTTTTTTTTGGTCGCTATTTTTATCGAAGCGGCTGGAAAATAGATGATAAAATGCTGACCAATAAATGAATAGTACTGTGGGTAAAGAGGCCGAATTAGGTGGCAATAGAGCCTCTATTTGATATGTAAGAGGGAAGGGATGACGGAAACGTAAAGTGGCCGCCATAAAAGCAGCCGCTATCAAGTAAAATGAGAGAGGATATAAACGTAGCACCGCTAATTAAATGCGTAAGAGCAGAGGTGTTACGGCACTAAAAATAAACATGGTTTTTATATAGCGGAGACCACCTTCACAGTAGGCCGCCGCTATGTTTAAATCAAATTGGTAATCAGATGACTAGTTCTGTGAAAAAAATGAACTCAATTCATCTCTATAGTTAATGTTGTGATTTGTTTTCAATTGGTCCACTAGATTCCTTATCTTTGCTCCATTTCGGCTGCCACTTTGCACTTCGTGCTCATTTATAGCCTTTCTTATATTACTAGAAATTTCAGATGGTATGTGATGAGATATCTGAACTCCAAGTAAATTTGGGAATGTATTTCGATAAATATTATTCACCGAGTCTTTTGATGGTGTAAAACTAATATAGTTGTATAAGAAATCAGGTCGCATATAACAGCTGACAGGATATTTTTCTTTAAATAGCTTAGATATGGTTCTATGTGTAACAGTATCTGAGGATAGCCACCATGTCTTGTAACCCTCTAGAGATGATTTTCTTTCACCAAATTTATCGCGCATTGCATAAATTGTTAGAATTAGTGATGCATCAGTTCTTGCCTTATCTTCTGATTTTTTAGCTATCTTTAAAGCCTCATATAAAACTTCAAAATCTTCATGGTCAATAGGAGCATCAATTTCACTATGAGTTACAAATTCAATACCAAATTCATTCTGTAAAAAGTCAATAATTTCTTGTTGAGTATCAGAGCCGCCGACTGTAATAAAATTTGAAATAAAATCATAATAACTTATTTTTCTACCCTCTTTTAGTGAGTGTACATATGCTCTTACCAATATTTGGTCAATCAACTCTGGTGCATCATCAATGTAGAATTGAAGTTGTTTTTCATACTCATTTCTAAAAATATGAATGGAGCGTTTAATATGAAAGTCCAATTCACTGATAATGCTGTCATTTACTATTAATCTTACTCCGCGTGCGGTCGCAGCCTTCAATAGACTCCAATATCGTTTATTTTGTGGTTCTAAAAATATTTCTGAAAGAGCAGGAACCAATATTGAAGTACATACAAAAATGTGCATGTGACCAGCCATAGACTGGAAAAAGTCGATAACCTTTGGCTCACACTTAAGTAGGAATAGCATTTGATATGTCTTTGATAGCGCACGGAGATATCCTTTGCTCTCAACGCTGCCATTGTACATAAGGTCTCTAATTGAGATAATAATAGCATTTACTAACCTATCATCCTTAATGCCTTTATAATTTTTGTCTCTGACAATTTCCTCTACTGTACTTGAAAGGCTTAATTCAAAAGAATCCTTCAACCCATCATTAAGTAAAAAATCAGAAAACTCTAGACCTTGGTGGTAAAATATTTTTTCTAATATTGTTTTTAATAGCCCTGCAACGTCAGTGATGCCACTTAAATTACCATTTTTTAGGTTTTTCTCTACGACACTCTCTGCTTCAGCCATAAATGCTGAATATAGAGCTTCATCCCTTATATTATCAGATAATATTTCAAGTCTAGTGTTGTAAGGTAAGCAATACTTATTTATTGTTGTGTGGTGATTTATTCTTCGACGTTCTTTACTACATAAAGATTTTAGCCGTTTATTTATTTTTGATTCAATTCTTTCCATGTTAAAATCAATGAGAGTTCTTACGGAATTAAGGATTTCATCGGCGGATAAAAATATTTTTTTATCTGGATCAGTATCTCTCAATGAATATAAAATCAGGCTTTCAATTAGCTTTTCATTGGTTCTCTCTATTTCATCAGTACCACCAATTTGTTGTGTCAAAAATACATAAAGGTCGGGGCGTGATATATAATCAGTAACATGAAAAGCGTTTTGTGGCCTAGCATCCGAAAAACTATACCGTAAAGTGAAGCTTTTCATACATGCTTGTGTTGCTTGGTTTTTATTAATATTATTAGCTAGCCAAGATAGGTCGAATATTCTAAGGTTAATTTTTTCTTCTTCGAAGTATTTATCAATCAGTAAATCCTTGTCTACAACTGATTGGTTAGTAATGTAATATAGTGTTTGATAATCAAGGTTGTTTTTCTTTAATGTCAGGATAGTACGTCTTATTTTTTGATCTGGTACCTTGTCTATGCTCATTTGATAAATGGAACGAGAGTTTTGATATGCTTCTGAACAATAGTCTAATCCATCAATACCTCTATCGTGTATACCACCTGAAGGTACAAAATTATAACCCATTATATGTGTCAGTAGCTCTTGAGAAAGTTTTTCAAAAAGAAAACCATCTTTTATTGCTGAGAGTGTTTCTTTAACGTGCTCTACTGGAAAATAATCCCTCATTAAAAAGTCCTCTAATTTAACCAAGAAAATAATTTTATGACTTGTGTGGATGATTAGTAAGTATGTTGGTCTCCAAGTGAGACATGTTAACTGTTATTGGAAGAAACAAAAGGGGAAGAAACTAGAAATTAGTGTTGGCTCAAAAAATCGAGAGTGATTTCCCTTGTGCAATAGGGCCTGTCAGCCGGTGTCGAGCTCGTCACTTTTGTCGTGTCGATCACACTTCCCACCCCGTCGTCACCCTCGTCAGGCGTGGCAATTAGCGCGCTTCTATTTCTGATTACTTCTTTATTTTCAGTTGCTTGTGATTTTTTATCGCAACCTTGGCCCGTTTTGGTCTGATAAATGCTTTGTGGGGGGCTGGCCGCCTCTTTGCCTGTCGGCGGGCGGCCCGGTGTAACGAACCATTTAGGATCCCTCTCTATGAACAGCTTCGTGATTGCAGATCCCAGTCTCTGTATTGGGTGTCGTACCTGTGAGGTGGCCTGCGCCGTTTCACACCAGTCAGGGTCTTGCAGCGGGACCCTTGAGCGGGAGGGCGGCCTGCATCTTGCCATCGAGGATGGACATCTGGTCTCCAAGGACAGCTATTTTCAGCCGCGCCTGAAGGTGATCGTGGGCAGCAAGGTGACCACGCCGGTGCTCTGTCGCCAGTGTGAAGACAAGCCGTGCGCCATGGCCTGCCCGAACAATGCCATCGTCAGCGAGGATGGTTGCGTCAAGGTGTTGCAGGAGCGCTGCATCGGCTGCAAGTCCTGCGTGGTGGCCTGCCCTTACGGCGCCATGGCGGTGGTGCTCAAAGAGGTGCCCCCGACTGCCGATTCGCTCTTCAAGCGTCCGCAGACCAAGGCGCAGGCGCTGAAGTGCGATCTCTGCCGTCACCGCGAGGCGGGCCCGGCCTGTGTCGAGGTGTGTCCGACCCAGGCGCTGCGGCTGGTCACGCCGGAGCATCTTGAAAACCTGAACCGGCAGAAACAGCTGGCCAGTGCCGAGGCACTGCTGGCGATGCCGGCGCGGGTGTGAGCGGGCTTGCCGAGCCGTTTTTCGTTAACAAACAAGAGTGTGAGTCATGAAAAAAGTCATTACCGTGTGCCCCTATTGCGGCACCGGTTGCAAAATCAACCTGCTGGTTGAAAACGACAAGGTGGTGGGGGCCGAAGGCGCCAACGGCCGGACCAACGAGGGGCAGCTCTGCCTCAAGGGCTATTACGGTTGGGATTTTTTGAACGACACCAACCTGCTGACCCCCCGTCTCAAGAGCCCGATGATCCGCCGCGAGCGCGGTGGCAAGTTCGAGGCTGTCTCCTGGGATGAGGCGATCGAGTTCGCCAGCAGCCGTCTCTCTGCCATCAAGGCGAAATATGGCCCGGACGCCATCATGACCACCGGCTCTGCCCGTGGCCCCGGCAATGAAGCCAACTATGTGATGCAGAAATTTGCCCGTGCGGTGATTGGGACGAACAACGTCGACCACTGCGCGAGGGTGTGACACGCACCCTCAGTCTCCGGTCTGGAGACAACTGTAGGTAACGGCGCCATGAGCAACGCCATTCCCGAAATTCAAGAGACCAAGTGCCTGCTGGTGTTTGGTTACAACGCTGCTGACTCTCACCCCATCGTCGCCCGCCATATCCTCAAGGCGAAGGCAAACGGGGCCAAGGTGATTGTGTGTGATCCCCGTATGGTGGAGACCGCCCGTATCGCCGATCAGTGGCTGCCGCTCAAAAACGGTTCCAACATGGCGCTGGTTAACGCTTTCGCCAACGTGTTGATCAATGAAGGGCTCTACAACAAGGCCTTTGTCGCCAACTACACCGAAGGGTTCGAGACCTTCAAGGCGACGGTGGCCAAGTACACCCCGGAATATGTCGAGGGGATCACTGGCCTGAAAGCCGCCGATATCCGCGCCGCCATTCGCACCTACGCCGAATCGCCTGCTTCCATGATCCTGTGGGGCATGGGGGTGACCCAGTACGGTCAGGCGGTGGACGTGGTCAAGGGGCTCGCGGGTCTGGCGCTGCTGACCGGCAACTTCGGTCGCCGTGGCACCGGTTGCGGGCCTGTTCGCGGTCAGAACAACGTGCAGGGCACCTGTGACATGGGGATGCTGCCCCACCAGTTCCCGGGTTATCAGTCGGTGGCCGATCCTGCCATCAGCGCCAAGTTCGCCAAGGCGTGGGGCGTGGAGTCGCTCTCCCAGAAACCCGGCTACCGCTTGACCGAGCTTGGCCACAAGGTGGAGGAGGGCAAGTGCAAGGCCTTCTACATCTTCGGTGAAGATCCGGCCCAGACCGAAGCTGACTTGGGTCAGTTCCGCCGTACTCTGGCGGGGATGGAGCTGGTGATCGTGCAGGATATCTTCATGACCCAGACCGCCGAGATGGCCGACGTCATTCTGCCCGCCACCAGTTGGGGCGAGCATGAAGGGGTCTACAGCTCCGCAGATCGCGGCTTCCAGCGTTTCTACAAGGCGGTGACGCCCCCCGAGAACGTGAAACCGGACTGGGCGATCTTCTCGCTGATGGCGACCGCCATGGGTTATCCCATGGAGTACCACAACACCGAAGAGATCTGGGACGAGATGCGTGCGCTCTGTCCGCTCTATGCCGGGGTCAGCTACGACAAGATGGCCGATCTCAAGAGCGTGCAGTGGCCTTGCCCGACCGAGGATCACCCGGGCACCAGCACTCTGTTCGAGGGGAATGTGTTCACTACCCCGAGCGGCAAGGGTCAGCTGATTGCCTCCGAGTGGCGGCCGCCGCTGGAGCAGCCCTGTGCGGAGTACCCGCTGGTGCTCTCCACCGTGCGCGAGGTGGGCCACTACTCCTGCCGCTCCATGACCGGCAACTGCTCGGCGCTGCAAACCCTGGCCGATGAGCCGGGCTATGTGCAGATCCACCCGAGCGATGCCAAAAAGCTTGGGGTGAAGGATCAGGCGCTGGTCTGGATCTCGTCGCGCCGTGGCAAGGTGATCACCCGTGCTAACTACAACGACCGGGTCAACGCCGGGGTGGTCTACATGACCTACCAGTGGTGGATCGGGGCCTGCAACGAGCTCACCATCGAGCACGTCGATCCCGTCTCCCACACGCCGGAGTACAAGTACTGCGCGGTGAAGATCGAGCGTATCGACAATCAGCCTGAGGCGGAAGTGTACGTCCAGACTGAATACAGCGCGCTCAAGGCGAAATTGCGCAGCGCAGCCAAAGGCTGACCCGCCCTAAAAAAGGACGTTCTGCACAAATAAGGGAACCCGACTCGGATTTATCGAGTCGGGCACCCTTTTATTACCCAAAAACAGGGGATAAATGATGCAACATGAAATTGGTCGCTTATTCGGAATTTTCTATATTGGCACCTATCTGGCGGCGATATTGCTGGGAATAGGTTGCTATATTTGGCGCGACGAGATGATATTTCTGCTCGGCTTCGGTTTTTTCGGCTGTTTTATGGCAGCAAGGCTCGCCATGGGCAGTGTATTTTCCGCCTTGAGTATTTCCAGTGCCTGGCTGATCGGGTTTATCTCCACCACCTTGATCAACTGCCTGCTGCTGGGGGTGATCACCCTGCTGGTCTACCTCACTCACCAGTGTGTATCCGTTGAGCTTGCCGACAACGCCAGCTGGCTGCTGCTCGCCTTTCAGGGCTTCTCCGCGCTCTTTATTCTGGGCGGTTTGAAGTGCTGCCACACCCGCCTTGTCACCTCGTGAGTGGTCACCGAATCGTGTTTCAAATGATGCCTTTATTGCACAGCAAAGGGGAGACGACAGAGAGATCTGACAGTTGACAATGGCCCCTTGTGCGGCCACCAATCCATTATTCAATCCGCGATGTAATTATTGCCTGAATATGGCAACCAGATATATTAAATCGGATTGTAATGAAATTTGAGCTCATCTATGATGAGTCGCCATTCCAATAATAATCACCCGATAACAATGTTATTTTTTGTTATCGTTCGTTAATAACAACGGTGGAATTGCAACATGCGACAAGTGTCGTCACCGCCTTCCTTTTGGCAGCGTGGATAGTGCGCTGCGGCTATTAATTCTGGTGAAACGCTTGTGTCGCGATGCGATGGCATGGACAGCCTGACTGGTGACTGAAATTGATATAACGTGAGGCCGCAATGCTTACTGTGAGTGCCATCCCCCTGGACGAGATCTCTCCCATCTGGGACGACGGTTTCCTCCTGCTCTCCAAATCCCTCCTGTCGGCCGTGACGCTCGATGACTTTATCCACAAACTCAACAAGATAGATGCCGGCTTTGGCGGCGTAACCCGGGTCAACCTGATCCTCAACCGGGGCTCCGGCGAGGAGGCCACTTTCTGTTACATGGGAGAGAGCGGCCCAAAGCACCTTGTCTGCCGCAAGGCAGACCTGCACGCTCCCACTGATGGCATCGAGCAGGCGATCATCCTGCCTGCCGCCCGTTTTGCCAACCGCTGCGCCCCCCTTGCTGCCGAAGGGATTTATGAGGGGCTTCGTTCCTACTGCCAGCTCCCCATCACCACCGCCCGCAGCCATCTGGGCGGGGTCGAGTTCATCAATACCCGCCTCGACAGCTTTACCATGGAGACCTTGGCCAAGCTGACCCAGCTGGCCGCCATCATCGCCATTGCGCTGGAGAACGTGCAGGACAAGGAGCGCACTCTGGAGCAGGCCAACTCCCTGCGCCTTGAGCGCGACAGCTGCAAAATTCTGGTGGATGTGACCAATGCGGTGATCAAGCTGGTGCGCATCGCCGAGCTGCCCAAGAGCCTGTTTGCCATCCTGCACCACCACTTTGGCATCAGCAGCCTCTGTCTGGCCGAGTACAACGCTACCTCGGACAGCTTCAAGAGCTATCTGGTCAACCAGCAGCAGAGCGAGCAGCCGGGGATCATCGATCATTCGTGTTTTGAGAAGAACTGCCTGCAGGGGGCGCTGCGCCACAGCGAGCCCTTCTTCGTTTACCGCGAGCAGGGCCACGGCTGCCAGTCGAGCTGCCGCTTTACCTCCCAGATCCTGCCCCCCGATGCCGACAGCTCCTGTATTTTGCCGCTGCGCTATCAGGGCAATCTGCTGGGGGTGCTGATCCTCTCCCATCCAGAGGCCAACTTCTTCGCCGATATCGATATCTCCCTGCTGGAGCAGGTGGCGGCGCGCACGGCGATTGCCATGAACAACGTGCAGGCGCAGCAGGAGATCTCCAACACCAACGGTGCCAAAGAGAAGACCATTCGCATCAACGAGCCGCAGATGCAGGGGGAGTTCCCCCACATCATCTACCAGAGCGCTGTGATGGCGAACGTGCTGGAGAAGGTGCGGCTGGTGGCCGAGAGCGACAGTACCGTGCTGATCCTCGGCGAGACCGGCACCGGCAAGGAGCTGATCGCCCAGGCCATTCACGCCCTGAGTGCCCGCCACGATCACGAGATGGTGAAGGTGAACTGCGCCGCCATCCCGACCGGCCTTATCGAGAGCGATCTGTTTGGCCACGAGAAGGGGGCCTTTACCGGTGCCCTGACCCAGCGCATCGGCCGCTTCGAGCGGGCCCACAAGGGGACCCTGTTCCTCGACGAAGTGGGGGATATGCCGCTGGATCTGCAGCCCAAACTGTTGCGGGTATTGCAGGAGCACGAGCTGGAGCGGGTCGGCAACAGCAACCCCATCGCGGTGGATGTACGGCTGGTGGCCGCCACCAACTGCGATCTGCTCTCCATGGTCAAGAACAAGCGCTTTCGCAGTGACCTCTATTACCGCCTCAACGTCTTTCCCATCGAGCTGCCGCCCCTGCGCGAGCGGCGCGAGGATATTCCGCTCTTGGTCAACTTCTTCGTCAGAAAGATTGCCAAGCGGATGCGCCGCACCATCACCGCCATCCCCGCCGATGCGATGAAGATGCTGGTGTCGCTGCCGTGGTACGGCAATATCCGCGAGCTGGAGAACGTCATCGAGCGCGCCGTGGTGATGACCCGCGGCCATGTGCTCAACCTCTCGCCGGAGGAGCTGATGCCCCTCAAGGGCTACCACAAGATTGAGACCCTGGTTTATGACGAGCCCGCCACTCCGCTCTTTGCCGAGGGGCCGGAGGATGAGCGCGAGGCGATCATCGCCGCCCTGCGTGACTGCAACGGCATAGTCGCTGGCGAGCGGGGAGCGGCCAACCGCCTTGGCATGAAGCGCACGACCTTGCTCTCCAAAATGAAGCGGCTCGGCATTTCGGCCAGAGATCCCGAGATCATTGACGGGGTCGCACCATGAGAGAGGCCATAGAGCTTGAGGCGTGGGGCGAGCAGAGAGAACAGAACGAGCTGGCCCGTTGCGCCATCCACCGCGAGGTTGTGCACTACCGCGCCGATACCTTGACCTGCGACAGCGAGATGGAGCTCCCTTCGGAGACGCCGGTGGCGCTGGTCTACAACGGCATAGCCCACAGCGTGATGATGTGCTCGGCCTCCGATCTGGAGGATTTTGCCATCGGCTTCTCGCTATCCGAGGGGATCATCGACAGCCTGCTCGATATCCACGACATCGAGCAGATTGACGGCTGTCAGGGGATTGAGCTGCATATCACGTTGGCCAATCGCTGCGTCCATCGCCTCAAAGAGAAGCGGCGCACCATGGCGGGGCGCACCGGTTGCGGCATCTGCGGCAGCGAGAGTCTGGAGCAGGTGATCCGCACCCAGCCAAGCTTGCCCGACAGCCAGCGTCTGGCGGTAGGGCATATCGACAAGGTGCTGAGCGCGCTGCGCCCGCTCCAGCTGCTGGGCCAGCGCACCGGCGCCACCCATGCGGCAGTGCATCTGGACGGTGAGGGCAACATTCTCGCCATCCGCGAGGATGTGGGACGCCATATTGCGCTGGACAAGCTGGTAGGCCATCTGTGCCGCGCTGGCCGTCGTGACGGCGCCATTCTGGTGACCAGCCGCGCCAGCTTCGAGATGGTGCAAAAGTGCGCCAGCGCCGGCGTGGAGATCTTGCTCGCCATCTCGGCTGCCACCGAGCTCGCGGTCGAGCGGGCCGAGCAGACGGGGCTCACCCTGGTGGGCTTTTGCCGCCCCGGACGGGCCGAGATCTACAGCGGCTGTCAGCGTATCCTGCTCAAGTAATGGCAAGGCCGTGAGCCCGCTAAACGGGTAACGAAAACAGGCAATGAAAAAGGGCGGGGAGTGTGACTCCCCGCCCTTTTTGTATCTGCTTCTGTGGCGAATTAGCGCGCCAGCAGGATACGCAGCATGCGGCGCAGCGGCTCGGCGGCGCCCCACAGCAGCTGGTCACCCACGGTAAAGGCGGCCAGATACTCAGGGCCCATGTTGAGTTTGCGCAGACGGCCTACCGGAATGCTGAGGGTGCCGGTGACGGCAGCCGGAGTCAGCTCGCGGGCGGTGATGTCGCGATCGTTGGGGATCACTTTCACCCAGTCGTTATGGGCAGCCAGCAGCGCTTCGATCTCCGCCAGCGGCACATCTTTTTTCAGCTTGATGGTGAATGCCTGGCTGTGGCAGCGCAGGGCGCCGATCCGCACACAGAGACCATCCACCGGAATGACGGCGTTTTCGATACCCAAAATCTTGTTGGTCTCGGCCTGACCCTTCCACTCTTCGCGGCTCTGGCCGTTGTCGAGTTTGGTGTCAATCCAGGGGATAAGGCCACCGGCCAGCGGCACGCCGAAGTTGTCCACCGGCAGGGTGCCGGAGCGGGTCTTCTCGGTGATCTTGCGCTCGATGTCGAGAATGGCGGAGGCGGGATCTGCCAGCTCGACGGCCACTTCGTCACGCAGCATCCCCATCTGGGTAACCAGCTCGCGCATATGGCGGGCACCGCCACCGGAGGCAGCCTGATAGGTGGCCACGCTCACCCACTCCACCAGATCGGCCTTGAACAGGCCGCCGAGGGCCAGCAGCATCAGGCTGACGGTGCAGTTGCCGCCAACGAAGGTCTTGACGCCGTTGTTCAGAGCCTGCTCGATCACGTCGCCGTTGACCGGATCCAGAATGATGACGGCGTCTTTCTCCATCCGCAGGGCGGAGGCGGCGTCAATCCAGTAACCCTGCCACCCAGCGGCTTTCAGGCGCGGATAGACATCCTTGGTGTAGTCGCCGCCTTGGGCGGTGATGATGATATCCTGCCTGGCCAGTGCCTCGATATCGAAGGCATCCTGCAGAGTACCGGCATCGACGCCGAAGTTGGGGGCGGCCTCACCGGCCTGGGAGGTGGTGAAGAAGGTGGGTTGAATATGGGCGAAATCCTGCTCTTCCTGCATCCGGCTCATCAGAACCGATCCCACCATGCCACGCCAACCGACCAAACCTACTTTTTTCATAATGTCCTACCCTGGATTGCTGCTAATGAAAGGGGTGTTGCACGCCTGCGTCCCTGCTGGCGAAGGCCATTTACAAGGTCTTTACAAGCCATTTAAAAAATATGCGCTGCGAAAAATGCGTCTATCCACATTACGGATTGTGGCGGCGGGCGCAAGTCGAATTGCGCAATATTCTGTGCCGTTCGCTGCAATAAGCGGCAACGGCGGAGCGAGGGACAAAACGAGGCGCAGGAACGATGAAAAGGCCACCGCTTATGGCGGTGGCCTGTCAATAAAGCGGGGGAAACTGCCCGACCGCGTGGGTGCTCAGGCGTAACGGGCCAGGGTCAACCCCTCGTCGCTGATGGCGGGCTCGCTGCCGCTGATTAGATCGCACAACAGCTGACCCGAACCGGCCGCCATGGTCCAGCCCAGGGTGCCGTGGCCGGTATTGAGCCAGAGGCCGGGAATGGGGCTCGGCCCCACCAGCGGGGTGCCGTCCGGCGTCATGGGGCGTAGGCCGGTCCAGAATTCAGCCTTGCTGATATCGCCCCCTTCGGGAAAGAGATCGCCGACCACCATCGCCAGAGTGTCGTGGCGCCTCGGGTTGAGTGCAAGGTTGTAGCCCGACAGCTCCGCCATGCCGCCGACCCGGATCCGCTCGTCAAAACGGGTGATGGCCACCTTGTAGGTCTCGTCGAGCACGGTACTGCGCGGCGCGGCCTCGGCGTTGATCATCGGCAGGGTGAGGGAGTAGCCCTTGACCGGATAGACCGGCAGCTCCAGCCCGAGCGGGCGCAGCAGCGGCCGCAGAAAACCGGTGGCATAACTGCCCAGCGCACAGACGATGGCATCGGCGCGATAGCGCTGCTCGCCCGCCCGCACCGCCACGGCGCGGCCGCGGGCTTGCTCAATCTCGTCAATATCGCAGTTGAAGACGAACTTGACCCCGAGCTTCTCGGCTTCAAGGGCAAGGGCCTTGGTGAAGCGGAAGCAGTCGCCGGTCTCGTCGCCGGGCAGACGCAGGCCGCCGACGATTTTGCCGCGCACCCGCGCCAGCGCAGGCTCTGCCGCTTCGCAGCCGCTGGCATCCAGCGACTGGTAGGGGACGCCGTATTCCTCCAGCACCTCGATATCGCGCTGACTGGCATCGAGCTGGGATTGGCTGCGAAACAGCTGCAGGGTGCCGAGCTGGCGCCCTTCGTAATCGATGCTCAGCTCGTCGCGCAGTGCCTTCATACAGTCCCGGCTGTATTCGGCCAAGCGCACCATGCGCCCCTTGTTGGTGGCATAGGCGGTCGGGGTGCAGTTGGCGAGCATCTTCAGCATCCAGCGCAGCTGGAAGGGGTCGGCAGTGGGGCGCACGGTGAAGGGAGCATGCTTTTGCAACATCCACTTGGCCGCCTTGAGCGGGATACCGGGAGCCGCCCAGGGGGCTGCATAGCCCGGGGATATCTGGCCGGCGTTGGCATGGCTGGTTTCAAGGGCGACGCCCCCTTGTCGCTCCAGCAGGGTCACCTTGTGACCCGCTTTGGCCAGATACCAGGCGCTGGTTACCCCAATTACGCCGCCACCGAGAACCACTATCTCCATATCGTCTTTCCTTAGACTCGTTTTTCTGATGCTTGGTTGATGGAAACCTTGATGTGGCCACCACCATAATCAGCCGCCACAGGATATTCAACCGCTCTGCGCAGGATTGGGATCTCCGTCTGCCTGCCAGTCACAGGCTGGTGTTTGGTGCGATGGCACGCCTGATTGCCAGCGTAAATCGCTGCGCTGTTGTCAGGGGTATGTGTCAGGGGGCATGGCCCGCTTACAGCTGCTCCAGCTGGATTAGGTACTGCTCCGCCGTCGCCAGAATGGCCTGCTGCTGTTCGGCGGCTTGGCCATCCCAGTTGGCATAGGGGAGGGCGAGGCGAGGGTTGCTGCCCAGTTTGTCCCGATTGCGCCAGAGAAAGTGCCAGTAGAGGCTGTTGAAGGGGCAGCTCCCTTCGCCGTGGCGGGCTTTCACCTGATAGTGGCACCCCTTGCAGTAGTGGCCCATCCGCTCGAGATAGGCGCCGCTGCTGGCGTAGGGCTTGCTGCCCATCAGGCCGCCATCGGCAAACTGGCTCATGCCGCGGGTGTTGGGCAGCTCGACCCATTCGATGGCATCCACATAGATACCGAGATACCACTGATCCACCTCGTCAGGATCGATCCCCGCCAGCAGGGCAAAGTTGCCGGTCACCATCAGCCGCTGGATATGGTGGGCGTAACCGTGCTCAAGGGATTGGTTGATGGCGTGGCGCACGCAGGCCATCCTGGTTTCTCCATTCCAGAAGAAACCGGGCAGCGGCCGGTTGGCACCGAGAAAATTGGTGCGCTGATAGTCGGGCATCTTCTCCCAGTAGAGGGCACGGACAAACTCGCGCCAGCCGAGGATCTGGCGAATAAACCCCTCCACCTGCGCCAACGTGATGGTGGCCTGATTGGCCTGCCAGTGGGCTTCGGCGGCGCGGATCACCTCAAGCGGATGAAGCATCTTGCTGTTGAGGGAAAACGACAGTCGGCTGTGAAACAGGCTCCAGCCGCGCTCGCTCAGGGCATCCTGATAGCGGCCAAAGTGGGGTAGGCAGTGGGCCAGAAAATGGGCCAGCAGCTCGCGACTCTGGCG
The DNA here is from genome assembly GCF_963866575.1 of Aeromonas sp. L_1B5_3. Lineage (NCBI taxonomy): Bacteria > Pseudomonadati > Pseudomonadota > Gammaproteobacteria > Aeromonadales > Aeromonadaceae > Aeromonas > Aeromonas sp. L_1B5_3. The sequence continues at coordinate 238,962 of NZ_CAWMDN010000114.1, read as the reverse complement.
CCTTGTGATGGGCCACGGCAGCTTGCTGGCATCCGCCTTACCGATGGTGCTGACCCCGTGGCGGGTCAGCATGGCGTCAATCTCGCTCACCTCGTTGGCAAAGGTGAGGGGAGTCGGGATTGGCTGGCTCGCCGGCAGTTTGGCTCGGTTCTCGTCATCAAAATTCCAGCGCCCGCCAAGAGGTTGGCCGCGCTCATCGAGCAGCACTTGATATTGCTTTCGCAGGGCGCGGTAGAAGAACTCCATCCGGCTGTGGGGGTAGCGCTGCCAGCCATCACGGGGGGTGAGAAAATGTTCGCTATCTACCTCGGTAGCAGGGATGGCAAGGCCAGCGGCCCAGCTTTTCAACTGGTTGGCGAGGCGCCACTCGTCCGGGCTCTGCCAGGCGAAGCTGTCGGCCTGATGTGCTTCGAGCTGAGCCTCCAGCAAGCCGGGCAAGTCGGGCCAGCGGGCGCTCTCATCGAGGGTCAGGTAACAGACGCAGTGGCCCGCTTGGGTGAGGGCTGCCGCGAAGGCGCGCATGGCGGCAAAGAAGGCCAGCACCTTCTGGCGATGGTGGCGGCAGTAGTCGGTCTCCTGACGCAGCTCCGCCATCAGATAGCAGATTGCCGGATCCGGGGTACGAAACCAGCTGTGAGCGGCGTTCAGCTGATCGCCGAGAAGAAGGCGTAGCTCCATCACACTCGATTCCCCTCAGGTTGCTGGCTGCTATGACGAGCGTGGCGACAGCGCTCGCTGCAGTAGCGAACCTCCTCCCAGCTGCGTGCCCACTTGCGCCGCCAGCTGAAGGGGCGCTGGCAGACGGGGCAGATCTTTTCGGGCAGATGGAGTTTGCGATGCATGATGGCTTCCGGCCCTGGCTGTTGGGGGATGTGGCGTGTGGGTAGGGAGAATAACGAACCGGGGGCGTGGACGGATCAACCTCACTGCCGGTTTGTCGCGCAGATGCCTACTTTGTGAGCGGGCGCACAGCCCGTCAGTGCACTCCTTGTTTGCAAATTAACCAGCCGTTAACGTGGCGAGGCTGCCCGTTGGCAGCATCCATCAACGGATCTTGTTGGCCATCGACTGTCTACAACCGATATGGAGGGGAGTGATGCCAATCATGACAGCTACGCCCCGGGCAGCTTGCCTGCTCGCCCACTGGTATACTCGGGATCCCATTCTCACCTTCGACTTTCCTCACCGCTGATTGGCGGCACCCGCCGTTTGAATTTGTCAGCCGGACGACCCTGATCGCCCCGGCCTCTTTGCCAATCCCGCTTTCATACACACTGGCCTAGCGCCGGTGAGGAGTCTTTTATGCGTCGTATACCCGAGCCGTTTCGTATCAAGATGGTCGAACCCATCAAACAGACCACTGGTGCCGAGCGTCGTGCTGCCCTCGAGGCCGCTGGCTGGAACCCCTTCCTGCTGCTGGCCGAGGATGTCTATATCGATCTGCTGACTGACAGCGGTACCGGTGCCATGTCCGATCGTCAGTGGGCCGGCATCATGATGGGGGATGAGGCCTATGCGGGCAGCCGCAACTTCGTCGAGCTGGAGCGCACGGTGCGCGAGATCTTTGGCTATCAGCATGTGATGCCCACCCACCAGGGGCGCGGGGCCGAGCAGATCCTCTTCCCCGAGCTGGTCAAGCGTTGCAAGGGCAAGGCGCCGGTGTTTATCTCCAACTATCACTTCGACACGACCAAGGCCCATGTGGAGTTGGCTGGCGCGCGGGCCATCAACCTGCTCACCCCGAAAGCCCTCGATACCACGGCCCCCTACGCCTGGAAGGGGGATTTTGATCTTCCTCGCCTGAGCGACACCATCGAGACTATGGGGGCCGACAACGTGGCCGGCATCATCATCACGGTCACTTGCAACAGCGCCGGCGGTCAGCCGGTCTCCATGGCCAATATGGAAGCAGTCTCCGAGCTGGCCCGTCGTCACCATATTCCGGTGGTGATCGACGCCGCCCGCTTCGCCGAGAACGCCTGGTTTATCAAGGAGCGGGATCCGGCCTATGCCAAGTGCAGCATCAAGGAGATAGTGCGCCAGATGTTTGCGCTGGGGGACATCTTCACCATGTCGGCCAAGAAGGACGGGCTGGTCAATATCGGCGGGCTTTGCTGTTTCAAGGAAGATCTCGAGCTGTTTCGCGCGGTGCAGGTGCGCTGCGTGGCAATGGAGGGGTTTGTCACCTATGGCGGCCTCGCCGGACGGGATATGGCGGCGCTCGCCATCGGCCTGCGCGAGGGGATGGATGAGGAGTATCTCACCTATCGCATTAGTCAGGTGGCTTATCTCGGCGAGCGGCTGGCCGAGGCGGGTATCCCGATCCAGACCCCCACCGGCGGCCATGCGGTGTTTGTCGATGCCAAAAAGCTGCTGCCCCATATTCCGGCCGAGCAGTTCCCGGCCCATGCGCTCGCTTGCGAGCTCTATCTGGAAGGGGGTGTGCGCGGGGTGGAGATTGGCTCCCTGTTGCTCGGGCGCGATCCCGCCACCGGCAAGCAGGAGGCGGCGGACTTCGAGCTGCTGCGTCTGACCATTCCGCGCCGGGTCTACACCCGGGATCACATGGACTATGTGGCCGACTGCCTGATCGCGGTGAAAGCGCGGGCCAGCGACATTCGCGGGCTCACCTTCGACTACGAGCCGCCGCTGCTGCGCCACTTCACTGCGCGGCTAAAACCGGTCTGATCAGCAACCGGTTAGACGGGGTGATCAACCGCGCCAAGCCGTGAGATCAAGGGCAGCTCCCGGTTAAACGGCCAAGTAAAAAGCCCCCGCACCAAGGTGCGGGGGCTTTCGTTTATCGACACAAAGCCGGGATCAGACCGCCTGATACTCCAGCTCGACCGAGCCCAGCGCCTTGAGGGTGGACTGGGCGGAGTCACGCTGGCTGATCTGGCCGTTTTTGTTCTCCAGCAGCACGGCGCGGCGGATGGTGGCGAGATCTTCGCCGTTAAGCACCGCATGGGCGCAGGCCATCTGCATCGGTGGCAGGCTGGGGTTGAAGGCGGCGTTCTCGGCGTAGCGGCCAGAGAAGATGCGGCCATCGGCAAATTGCAGCGCCACTGCAGCATAGCCCTGACTGTAGGGGGCGTAGCTTTGACGGGCGGCGGCCAGCGCGGCTTGCCACAGCGGGTCTTCGCTTTGAAGCTCAAGCTCTGCGTGATCCTGCGGGCTCATCAGCGCATCCGTGATGTCGAGATCTGCCGGGCCAAACGAGTGGGGCAGGAATGATTGCAGGGCGCTCAGGTCATCGGGCAGAGAGACTTTCAGGATCTTGGCGGTGCTCAGCTCGTTCATGAACTGACGGCAGTGGCCGCAGGGGGTGTAGTTGACGGTGATTTCAGAGATCCCGGTCTCGCCACCCAGCCAGGCGTTGGAGATGGCGGACTGCTCGGCGTGGACCGAGTGGAACAGACCTTGCCCTGCAAACTCCATGTTGGCACCGAAGTACCAGGTGCCGCTCAGGCCATAGGCGATGGCACCGACATAAAATTTGGAGATGGGCGCGACCGAGCAGGCGGCGGCCAGCGGCAACAGGGCGAGGCGCAGGGCGCGATCATCGAGACCTGTGGCGGCTTTCAGGGTGGCGACTTGCTCCGGTGTGAAGCGGGCGTTGAAGTCGGCACTATCCAGCATGGGCTGCACGGCTGCTTTGAGCGGGGCAGAGAGGGTATCGAATGGCTTGGCAAAACGGGGATGCATAGTGTGTCCTCAAAGGCCAATTGGGCGGCCATTGTAGGGAGCAAGCTCGGGTAAATGTGTGAGCAGGCTCACGCCCTGACGGGCAAACGGAGGGGGATGGTAATGGAAACGTTTGTCTTGTGCAAATTGTGCGGCAGGTCGCACCCCGACAGCGCTGCAGAGCTATCGGGGTGGCTAATCATCGGTCAGGTGAGCCAGTGATAGATGGCAAAGAGGAGGGGAGCGACGGCCGCGGTGAGGATCCCGCACACCACCATGGCGAGCGATGCAAAGGCCCCCTGGGTGATCCCCTTCTCGGCGGAGGTGGCGGTGCCGATGGCGTGGGCACAGGCCCCCATGGCGAGCCCTTGCGCTTCCGGGTCGGTCACTTTGAACAGTTTGAGCAGCGGGTAGCCGATCAGGGCGCCGACAATTCCCACAACAACAACAACGGCGGCCGCGATGGCGGGAATGCCGCCGATGGACTGGCTGACGCTCATGGCGAGCGGGGTGGTGATCGATTTGGTCGCCAATGAGGCGAGCAGCGCCGGATCTGTGCCCATAAAATGACCGATCAGCAGGGTTGTGCACACCGAGATCAAGACGGAGGCGAGGGTACAGATTAGGATGGGCTTGAGCTTGGCCTGGATCTGGCGCGCCTGCTGATAGAGCGGCAGCGCCAGCGCCACCACGGCGGGTTCCAGCAGCATGGTAATGGGGCTGCTGCCGCGCTCGTACTGCTCAAGGGGTAGATCAAACCAGAGCAGCAGGCCGATGATCACCGCGGTCGGCACCAGCACCGGATTGATGATGGGCCAGGGCAGGCGTCGATAGAGGGCGCGGGTGGCGAAATAGAGCGCCAGGGTCAGGGGAATTGCGAGCCAGAAGATCATTTGTTCATCCTCTGGTAGAGCCGACCGACGGTGGCGAGGATCAGCACGATCCCGAGCACGATGCAGAGCATGATGACGCCGAAGGATTGGCGCAGGGGCTCAAGCCAGGCCACCAGTCCGACCGCAACCGGCACGAACAGTACGCCCATGTGGCGCAGCAGCAAGCCTGCCCCCAGCTCGACCCAGTGCAGCTTGATCAGTTGCAGGGAGAGCAGGACGAACAGCAGCAGCATGCCGATGATGCTGCCGGGAAAGGCAAATGGCAGGATGGCTGCCACGGATTTGCCTGCCAGCAGGCAGGCGACGATGACCATAAAGTCACGAAAGTACAGCAAGGCGCGTTGCGCGATCACGTGAACCTCATCGACTGGGAAGAAAAATCGCAGTTTACCAGAGAGGCCGGGTCGCGGCATTAAAACAATAACAACTGAAATCAGTTCATTTGAAGCTGATTTGATTGGCATTTTTTGAAAAGTGCCTGATAGAACCCTTTTCGAACTACAAGGAGTAGTGATGACATCCCTCTTGTCCCGAGTTCGCCAGCTGGCGAACGATACTGCGTTGCCACCCCATCTGCTGCAAACCCGTCAGTGGGAAGGGCCTCTGTGCCGGGTGCGACTCGACAACACCGGCGCTGATGTCACTCCGGTTGACCGCTGGGTGCTGTTTGACGGCAAGCTTGGCTTGCCGGTAGATAGCGCCATCTATGGCGAAGGATTCCAGATGCTGGCCCAGACCATGGGTAGCTGGCAATCACCGCAACATGTCGGCCGTTGCCCCGATGCTAGCGTCTATCGCATCACCGATGACAATGGTTATCACACCATTCACAACCTGTTGCTGGTGGAGCATAACAAGGGGTGGCTGCTGCTCGCCTTTGCCAGCTGTCACCGTTTTGGCGGGGAGTTTCGTCTCTACCCTGATGGTCGCTTGCAGATCCTGATGAACTGCGAAGGGCGAAAACTTGCGGCCGCTGAGCACTGGCAGAGCGAGGCGCTGATCTGCCTCGAGGGAGCGGAGCGCGATGATCTGCTGGCCGAGTTGGCACAGCTGATCGAGGCCGAACATGGCTCGCTGATCGGCAAGGTGAGTGAGCGCCCGAGCGGTTGGTGCTCCTGGTATCACTACTACGCCGAGGTGAGCGCTGCCGATATTCGCGAGAACCTGCAGGTGCGTGCCGAGCGTTTCCCGGCCCTGCGCTATGTGCAGATCGACGACGGCTATCAGGCCAAAATGGGCGACTGGCTCACTCCATCGGCCAAGTTCGAGCAAGGTGTTGCTTCATTGGCTGCGGAGATCAAACAGGCTGGCTGCGAGCCCGCTCTCTGGGTCGCTGCCTTTATTGCCGAACCAAGCTCGCAGGTGTTTCAGGATCATCCCGACTGGTTTGTGAAGGGGGATGACGGCCTGCCGCTCCCCTCCGAGCGTGTTACCTATGGCGGCTGGCGTTGTACTCCCTGGTATGTGCTGGACGGCACCCACCCCGAGGTGCAGGCGCACCTTGAGCAGGTGTTCCGCACCCTGCGCGAACAGTGGGGCATCCACTACTTCAAGCTCGATGCCAACTTCTGGGGCGCCATCCACGGTGGCCGTTTCCACGATCCGGCTGCCACCCGGGTTGAAGCCTATCGGCGTGGTATGGCCGCCATCCTGCGTGGTGCTGGTGAAGGCGCTTTCCTGCTTGGTTGCAACGCCCCCATCTGGCCGAGCATTGGGCTGGTGCACGGCATGCGGGTGAGTGATGATGTGGAGCGCAATGGCTACCGCTATCGCCAGATCGCCCGCGAGGCCTTCTGCCGTGCCTGGCAGAATGACAAGCTCTGGGCCCTCGACCCCGACTGCATCTGTCTGCGTGATCTACCGAGCCAGCAGGCAAGCAAGGCGGATTACAGCTTCCATCTGGCAGCGCTGGTGGCGAGCGGCGGCATGATGCTGGCGGGTGATCGACTGCAAGATCTCGATGAGGAGCAGGCAGCGCAACTGCGCAAGCTGCTGGCGCTTTGCGCTGCCCGGGCGCCCTCTGCCCGTTTCGAATCGATGGACTTTGCCTGTGGCGAAGTAAGCCTGCCCGAGGGCGGCACTCTGCTCTGCCTCTTCAACTGGGAGGGGCAACCACAGGAGTTTCTGCTGCCGGAAGGGGGAACCGATTTTTGGCATGGGCAGGCAGTCGGTACGGCTGTGACCCTGCAAGGGGGCGAAGGGCGGGTGATCCGTTACATTTGATAAGGCTCGTCTCTCAAACAATTCAGGCTCCTTCGGGAGCCTGAATTGTTTGCTATTTAGGGGGCTGTGTCAGTAACGCCACTCGACGCCAGCCGCGTATTTGGCTGAACCATAGCCCGGGATATCGCTGCCCGAGGTGATGGCCTTGAGGGTGAGATTAGGGGTGATTGGCATACCAAAGCCAAAACCGATAGCCAGCCGATCGTTGGGGTTACCCATCACATCGACCCGCATCACCCGGTAAAGCGACATATCTTCGCTCAGGTGCATATAGGCCTGAGACGCGCGGTTATAGGCTTGACCAAACACCTCCAGCTGAAAGCCGGACTGGGCGGAGATGACCAGCGGAACCCCGACAAACTTGTAGAGGTTGGAGTTATTGAAGTAGCTGTTGGTGACCTGAGGCGTGAAGTCGGTCTGCTGGTACAGGGTGCTGAAGCTGTGCTCAACGATGTGATAGGTCTGCTCTGGCAACAGCGCAAGGTAGTCTGGCATATCGAACCGGTATGCGGCGTTGGCTGCCAGCGGCAGCAGGGCCAGTAATCCCAGCAGAGCGTGGTGACGAGGCATCAGCAAATGGCTTCCGTTTGATAGAGGCAAGACAGAGGGATGCAACACATTGGTTTTTGAGAAGATCCCCTTCGTCATTATGACTTGAAGAAGGGGATTGGCGAGGAGGATTTAGTGTGAAATCACTCACAACTCATAAATCTTCCAGATAGTGGTAGAGACTCTTAAGAATCGCAAAGTTTCGTTCGTTACCCTGATTCTGCTCGGCCAGCGCTTCGAGGCGCGGCACATAGTCAGGTAGACGGTTGCTGAAGTAGTCGCTGCAGTGCAGGCGCCAACGTTTCTGCTCCGCTTCGCTCAGCGTGTGCGGCCAGTTGCGGGCGCGATAGCGAAACAGCATCTCCGGCAGCCGTGAATCGGTAAAGGCGAACTCCCGCTCGCCCAGCAGATCTGCCGGGGTGGCGCGCACCAGATCCATGGTGGACTTGTCGCCGTGACCGAAGAAGCCGGCGTAGAGCTGGGTATCGGGATCGCCGTCACTGCTGCCAGCAAACTCCTGATTGAATACTTCCACCAGTTTTTCCCGCACTTCGGGGTGGGCGCGCAGCAGATCCAGGCTCTTGCGGCACTGCTCCCGGTCGATGCCAAGCTGGTCGGCGCGCTCTGCCTTCAGGGTGGCGGCCGGCGCCAGCACCGGGCACTTGTTGATGTGCACCAGTTTGACCGGAATGCCGGCCAGATCTCCCAGCTCCTCTTTCTTGGTGTAGAGGCGCTCGCGGATCTCTTCGCTGGTGAGTTCGATGAGCGGGGTGGGGTCGCGGGTCAGATCTACCATGATCACCGCGTTCTGGTTGGTGGGGTGCCAGGCGAGCGGCGAGACCCAACTTGCGCATCCCTGCCACGGGGAGAACATGCCGGAGACGTGTACCAGTGGCTTCATGGTCACCACGTCGATCAGTGCCTTCACCTTGTTCTTGTTGCGAAGGTCAAACAGGTACCCGAACAGCTTGGGTTGGGCCTTTTTCACCAGCTTGGCCATCTCGATGGTGGCCAGCACGTCAGAGAGTGCATCGTGGGCATTGGCATGGGCGACGCCGTTGGCGACCGTCAGCTTCTCCAGCCGGAAGCTCGGCTTGCCCTCATCATCAAAGGCCCACTCGATCCCCTCCGGACGCAGGGCATAGCAGGCCCGCAGCATGTCGAGAATGTCCCAGCGGGAGTTGCCGTTCTGCCAGCTGTAGGCATAGGGGTCATAGAAGTTGCGATAGAGGGTGTAGCGGGTCACTTCATCATCGAAGCGGATGCTGTTGTAGCCCAGCACGCAGGTATTCGGAGTGGCGAACTGCTCGTGGATCTGGCGAATGAAATCCGCCTCGCACAGCCCATCCTTCATCGCCTTTTGTGGCGTGATACCGGTGATAAGGCATGCCTCCGGATCCGGCAGGTAGTCCGCTGGCGGTTTGCAATAAATGACCAGCGGCTCGCCAATGATGTTGAAATCCGTATCGGTGCGAATACCGGCAAACTGCGATGGCCTGTCCTTGGCGGGGCTGATGCCGAAGGTCTCGTAGTCGTGGAAATAGAAGGTCGGCTCGCTGCCGGCGTGTGCTGTTTTGCTCATGTTGCTCGAGATGAGGTATCCGATGACGGCGGCTAGCGCCTGGGTGGATGGTGCCATGCACCACAATGGCCAGCATGGTAAACCATAGCGCAGGTAGAACGAAGGGTTGGGCCCTCATTCGTCGTTTTATTAGACAATGGGGAACCTTTGTTCACCAGTAACAAAACGCAGATTCTCAAATGTTCCGGCGGGTAGGAGGCTGCATAGGTACTTTTCACGGTAATCCTTTGCCACATCACACTTTTTGTCTGTCCACCAAGGCCAAGAGGAGTGTTGTTGACTAAATTGTTCATATGAGCGGAGTACAACGGCTCCTCTGATAACAACATGGCGGCATGGGACAGTGATCATGGACAAAACGCTGACGGAGAAGAACTCATTCTCGTTGCTAGTCGATCTCAGACAGGTGGTATATGCCTTGTCTGCGTCGCTGGATCTGGTGGGTATTGGCGATGTTGCCCATGGTAAACGAGTCGGGATCATGGCAGCCGAGTGTAGTCGGGTGCTGGGGATGGACGATGTGGAGCGCCGACTGCTCTTCGAGTTGGGCGTCCTGCATGATATCGGCGTCTCCTCGACAGTCATCCATCACCACCTGGTCAGCGAGTTTGACTGGGAGTCGTCACAGCTTCACTGTGAAGTGGGGTATCAGCTATTAAAGGATTTCCGGCTGCTCGCTCCTCTGGCACTTCCCATCCGTTATCACCACACCCACTGGAAGTTGCTGCGCAATTTACCCGACGTGGACAAGAAAGTTGCCCGTCAGGCCAATCTCATCTTTCTGGTAGACCGTTGTGACGCGCTGGCGGCCCCTCACTATAGCGACGGGTCGCTCTTGATGCATACCAACGAGATCCGCGAACGGCTGCAGGGTTATAGCGGTGAGTTTTTTGACCCCGAGCTGGTGGCGGCATTCCTGCAAGCTTCTCGCTCGGAGGCTTTCTGGCTGCAGCTGGAAGCTCGTTCCATCAATGACTACATGCTTGAAATGCTGCAAGAGCGCGAGCCTTGCACGACGACCAATGGCGAGTTGAAAGCATTGGCGCTGATTTTTTCGGGTATTGTCGATGCCAAAAGTGCGTTTACCATGGCTCACTCCTTCGGTGTCGCCCGTCTCTCGCGTCTGCTGGCCGAGCGTATGGGTGTCAGTGCCATCCATTGTGACATGCTGGAAATTGCCGGATTGCTGCACGATCTTGGCAAGCTGCGAGTGCCGGATGAAATTCTGGATAAACCGGGGCGATTAACCTCCGAGGAGCGGGCCATCATCAATACCCACAGTTTCGAGACCTATCAGATTTTGCGCCACATCGAAGGGTTTGAAGAGATCGCATGCTGGGCCTCCTATCACCATGAAGAACCGGACGGAGAGGGATACCCGTTTCATTTGCCGGCTTCGGCGATGGCATTGGAGGCGAGGATCTTGCGGGTGGCCGATATTTTTCAAGCCATGGTGCAGGACAGGCCGTATCGGCAGGGGCTCTCTGCTGGCGAGGCGCTCTCTTTTATGAAGCAGTTGGTTAGAGAGGGTCGGGTGGATGGCGACGTTGTTGCCGTGCTGGCTGAGAATTTGCCACAGATGGTACAGGCCGCCATTCCAACGGTAGAGGAGGTGCATGCGTACTGCTGACCTGCACCGGCTTCCAGCTATGCTTGGAATAAGCCGTGCATGGTGCTGATATCCACGTGCAATACGCAGGCTTGACTGACCACCATAGGGGAGCAGATATGGAATCGCTAAAAGCTAGGGATTATATGCAGAGCAGACCCATCACCTTTAAAGCGGACATGATGGTACAAGCGGCAGTCGAGAAATTTTTGAATAGCCACCAACTGGGGGGCCCGGTGACCGATGAAAAAGGGCATCTGATCGGCTGGATCTCCGAGCAGGATTGCATCGCGGTAATGCTCAAGGAGGCGTATCACTGTGAACAGGTGGCACAGGTACGGGATGTGATGCGCAAAGAGGTGCTGACGGTGGGGCCAGATACCAGCATTCTGACTCTGGCTGAGATGATGATGGGACAGAAGCCCAAGATCTATCCGGTGGTGGAGGAGGGCAGGCTGCTTGGGGTGATCAATCGCCACAATGTGATGCAGGCGATCCACGCTCAGCTCACTACCTGTTTTGTCCATAGCCACGGTTGAGTGTTGCGTCTCTATGTTGGAGCAGGCCAATGGCCTGCTTCGTTATTTTGGGAGACAGAAAGTTCGCCGACCTGATGTTTTCAATGAAGTAAAGGGATCTACTCGTATGCCCCGAGCTTCATGTTAAGGCTTGCACCTCTCCTTCTCGCTCTTTAGGATCAGCCCCAGCTATCGATATGGCCCCTTGTCGGGCACTCTTTTAAGGAATTCGTACCTTGTCTCTCTCTATCGAGGCGCTGCGCCGCCGTCTCCCTGCCTGCATGAACCTTGACGCCCGCCGTCTCTCCAGCCGTTTGCACGGGGTCAAAAAGTTGCCTGAAGGCAAACAAGCCGCCGTGCTAGAGACCATCGCCGCCGATCTGGATGCGGCACAGGCGCGCTACCAATCCCGTCTGGCCGGAGTGCCCAAGGTCACCTATCCGGATAACCTGCCAGTCAGCCAGAAGCAGGCGGAGATCGCCAAGGCCATTGAAGAGCACCAAGTGGTGATCATCGCCGGCGAAACAGGCTCGGGCAAAACCACCCAGATCCCCAAGATCTGTCTGGCGCTCGGGCGTGGGGTGAAGGGCTTCATCGGCCACACCCAGCCGCGCCGCCTGGCGGCCCGTACCGTGGCGGCCCGTATTGCAGAAGAGATGGAGTCCGAGCTCGGTCACTACGTGGGCTACAAGGTGCGCTTTACCGATCAGGTGAGCGAGCAGACCCACATCAAGCTGATGACCGATGGTATCCTGCTGGCCGAGATCCAGAACGACCGGATGCTCACCCAGTACGACACTATCATCATCGATGAGGCCCACGAGCGCAGCCTCAATATCGACTTCATTCTGGGCTACTTGAAACAGCTGCTGCCCAAGCGCCCCGATCTCAAGGTGATCATCACCTCGGCCACTATCGATCCGCAACGCTTCTCCCGCCATTTCAACAAGGCGCCGGTGATCGAGGTCTCCGGTCGCACCTATCCAGTGGAGGTGCGCTACCGTCCACTCACCAGTGACAAGAGCGAAGGGCTGGAAGAGCGCGATGAACTGCAGGGGATTTTCGATGCGGTGGAAGAGCTGGCCCGCGAAGGGCTGGGGGACATCCTCATCTTCATGAACGGCGAGCGGGAGATCCGCGATACCGCCGATGCCCTGCGCAAGCTCAATCTGCGCGAAACCGAGGTGCTGCCGCTCTACGCCCGCCTCTCCAACGCCGAGCAGAACAAGGTGTTCCAGCCACACGCCGGGCGGCGCATCGTGCTCGCCACCAACGTGGCGGAGACCTCGCTGACGGTGCCGGGCATCCGTTACGTCATCGATCCGGGTACCGCCCGTATCAGCCGCTACTCCTGGCGCACCAAGGTGCAGCGCCTGCCCATCGAGCCGGTTTCCCAGGCCAGCGCCAACCAGCGTAAAGGGCGTTGCGGTCGGGTGGCGGATGGTATCTGTGTCCGCCTCTACTCAGAGGAGGATTTCAATAGCCGCCCTGCCTTCACCGACCCCGAGATCCTGCGCACCAACCTGGCCTCCGTCATTCTGCAGATGCTGGCGCTCGGCCTTGGCAACATGGAGGCCTTCCCGTTCGTCGAGCCGCCTGAGTCGCGCCATATCAAGGATGGCCTGACCCTCTTGAAAGAGCTTGAGGCGGTGCGCGAGCTGCCCGCCACGGGCGATCGCGAAGCCAAACTGCAGCTGACCGAGACCGGACGCCAGCTCTCGCGCATCCCCCTTGATCCGCGTCTGGCAAAGATGGTGATCAGCGCGGCGCAGACAGGCTGTTTGAGCGAGGTGATGGTGATCACCGCCGCCCTCAGCATTCAGGATCCCCGCGAACGGCCCATGGAGAAGAAGCAGGCCGCCGACGAGCAGCACCGACGCTTTGAAGACAAGGATTCCGACTTCCTTGCCTTCGTCAATCTGTGGAACTACCTGAAAGAGCAGCAGGATGCCCTTGGCAGTAACCCGTTCCGCCGCATGTGCCAGAAGGAGTTTCTCTCCTACCTGCGGGTTCGCGAGTGGCAGGACATTCATTTCCAGCTGCGCCAGACGGTGAAAGAGCTTGGTTTTAAAGCCAACCATGAACCGGCGGATTTCAAGACGGTGCACTGCGCGCTGCTGACCGGCCTCTTGAGCCATATCGGCAACAAGGATTTGGAAAAGCCCGAGTTCCTCGGTGCTCGCAATGGCCGTTTCCACCTCTTCCCGGCTTCGGGCTTGTTTAAAAAGCCACCCAAGTGGGTGATGGCCGCCGAGCTGGTGGAGACCTCGCGCCTCTACGCTCGTATCAACGCCAAGATTGAACCCGAGTGGGTGGAGCCGCTGGCGGGGCACCTCATCAAGCTGCACCACAGCGACCCCCACTGGTCGAAGAAAAACGGCGCCGTAATGGCCAAGGAGAAGGTGACCCTCTATGGTCTGACTCTGGTCAACGAGCGCACCATCAACTTCAGCCGTATCGATCCGGCGCTGTGCCGCGAGCTGTTTATCCGCCGCGCGCTGGTGGAGGGGGATTTCGAGACCCGTCACCGCTTCTTCAGCGACAATCGCAAGCTCTTGGCTGAGGTGGAGGCGCTGGAGCACAAATCCCGCCGTCGCGACATTCTGGTGGATGACGAGGATCTGTTCCGCTTCTACGATGCCCGCTTGCCGGAGGAGGTGATTTCCGCCCGTCACTTCGACAAGTGGTGGAAAGAGGCGCAAAAGCGGGACGCTGAGCTGCTCAACTTCGAAAAAGAGATGCTGATGAAGGGAGATGCGGCCCACATCAGCGATCTCGACTACCCTAACTTCTGGCAGCAGGGGCGCCTCAAGCTCAAGTTGACCTATCAGTTCGAGCCGGGGGAGGCGGCGGACGGCGTGACCCTGCATATTCCGCTGCCGCTCCTGAATCAGGTGGAGGTGAAGGGGTTCGAGTGGTTGATCCCGGGGCTGCGTCATGAACTCTTGGTGGCCCTCATCAAGTCGATGCCAAAGCCGATGCGCAAGAACTTCGTACCGGCCCCCAACTATGCCGATGCGCTGCTAGCCAGCATCAACCCCGAACAGGGGCCGCTACTGGACGAGATGGAGCGCCAGCTGCGCCGTATGACCGGCGTGACCGTGCCCCGTGAATCCTGGGACTGGTCTGCGGTGCCCGATCACCTGAAACTCACCTTCCGGGTGGTGGACGACAAACACAAGAAGGTGGCGGAAGGCAAAGATCTGGAGGCCTTGAAAGAGTCGCTGCGCGGCAAGGTGCAGGAGACCCTGTCACAAGTGGCGGACGATGATATCGAGCAGTCAGGTCTCACCCTGTGGAGCTTTGGCGAGCTGCCGCAAGAGTACAGTCAGAAGCGGGGCGGGTTCGAGGTGAAGGCCTATCCGGCGTTGGTAGACGAGAAGGATTCGGTCGCCATCCAGCTGGTGGAGAGCCCGGTGGTGCAGCAGCAGCTGATGTGGGCCGGTCAGCGTCGGCTGGTACTGCTCAACGTACCATCGCCCATCAAGTATCTGCAGGAGAAGTTGCCCAACAAGGCCAAGCTCGGGCTCTATTTCAACCCGTTTGGCAAGGTGGCCGAGCTTATCGACGACTGCATTGCCTGCGGCTGCGACAAGCTGATTGAGCAGCACGGCGGCATGGCTTGGGACGAGGCCGGTTTCGAGGCGCTCAAGGAGTATGTCCGCGCCGAGCTCAACGATGCGGTGGTGGAGGTGGCCAAGCAGGTGGAAGCCGTGCTGACGCTGTCCCATGAGATCAAGAAACGGCTCAAGGGCAAGATGCAGCTCGACACCGCTTTTGCCATGTCGGACATCCAGCAGCAGTTGGGTAACCTCATTCACAAGGGCTTTGTCACCGAGACTGGCTGGCAGCGGCTGCCTGACTTGTTGCGCTACCTGCGGGCCATCGAGCGGCGGCTAGAGAAGCTCGCCATCGATCCCAACCGGGATCGGGTCTATATGCTCAAGGTGCACAGCGTGGAGTCGGAGTACAAGGCGCTGCTGGCCAAGATCCCCAAATCCCAGCTTATTCCCACCGAGGTGGTCAATATCCGCTGGATGATCGAGGAGCTGCGGGTATCGTTTTTTGCCCAGAATCTGGGAACCCCCTATCCGGTGTCGGATAAACGGGTGCTGAATGCTATCGCTCAGTGCTAAGCTGCTATCTGTCTGTTTTAACTGCGTGATATAGAGTGTGGGAAGGGGCTGCCAAGGTGGTGGGCCCTTTTAAACGGAAGTCAGGGAGGCAAGGATGCTGGGGATCTGGTTGAGTGTGGCGCAGGTGGTGATCAGCGGTTACCAGCCTATTGCAGAGCAAACCTGGGTGCAGTTGAACCCTGAGTATTACCCTTTAGCGCGCAAACCGCCCGCCATGTTTGTGGCATGGCACGGCAACCAGTTTCCGCCGCTGGCCCAGAAACAGAAAAATGGTCGCTGGCAGATCCTCTTTCCTGCCCGTCTGGTACCCCCTTTTGAGCTGTTCGAGGGGGAGGCAGAGCTTTCCAAAGCTTATCTGGCAAGGTTGCGGCGCATCGACGAGATGGCTTATGGCGTCGCATCCGTTCAGGCTGTTGCGGCAGTGCAGCAGGGTCTCTTTTCGTTGGATGAAAATGGGCCGCTTGCCCCCTTTATTGCCGAGTTCAGTGCCGCGCATACCATGCCGGTTCAGCTTGCGGTAACGCATCGCTACGAGGCGGAGCCGTTGCTGGCAATGCTTGGGAGCGTCGCGCGTGAATCGGTAAACAATGCTGATATCCAGCTGGCTGCTGCCGCCTCCACCGATAGCGCCACCCTTACGCTATCGGCCCCGGCTGCAGGAGGTGAGCGTGCCGTGTGTCATCAGGTGGCGGCCGGTGAGACGCTGTGGCGCATAGCGAACCAGCTCTCCAGTGCCATGGGGGGCGATACGTACAGCTATTTGCTGGCGTTGGTGGCTGAAAATCAGGCGCGACTTGGCCATAGCATCCGGGTCAAAACCGGGGATGGTCTCTATTGTCCCCGCGCCGAGACGCTGGCGCAGTTTGATGCGCTGAGCCCGGCCCAGCGGCAGCAGCAATTTGCCCGCCTTGAGCAGGGGCGTTAAGGCACGGGATTAGCCTTGTATCCGCTATTGGCCCATGGTAGTATGCGCGCTCGTTTTGCGAGGTGCTGACCGGTCGCAGTTAGCACCATAAATTCATCCAAAAGAGATACATACTATGTCTTTCGTATTCCAAGCTGAAGTCCGTTCTGACCTGGGGAAAGGTGCGAGCCGCCGCCTGCGTCAAGCTGACCAAGTTCCTGCCATCGTTTACGGTGCAGGCAAAGAAGCTCTGTCCGTAGCTGTTGACCACAAGAAAATGATCCTGGCTCAAGAGAAGCCGGAATTCTATGAGTCCGTACTGACTCTGGTCATCAACGGCGAAGAAGTTAACGTAAAAGTGAAAGCTATCCAGCGTCACCCGGTACGTTACAAGCTGGTTCACCTGGACTTCGTTCGCGTCTAATCGCGAGCCGTCAGGTTGAAGAAAAGCCACTCTCAGGAGTGGCTTTTTGCGATCTGGCGTTTGGTTGTTTTCACTGTGTGAAAAGAGGGCATATTTGCCCTCAGGCCTTATTACCCCAGCTGCTTCAGCGCCTGCTGGCAGCGCTGTTCGGCTGCATCCAGCTCCAGCAGTACCATCCTGATATCTTCCATCTGTTGCTGCAGCGTCTCACGCTTCTCCTCAACCAGTCCCAACATGGTCTGCAGCTGGGTGCGGCTGCTCTTGTCGGCATCATAGAGATCAAACAATTCGCGGATCTCGGCGAGGCTGAAGCCAAGACGCTTGCCGCGCAGGGTTAATTTGAGGCGAACCCGATCCTGCTTGCTGTAGATGCGGGTCTGCCCCTCTCGCGCGGGATTGAGTAATCCCTGATCCTCATAAAAGCGGATACTGCGCGTCGTAATATCAAATTCCCGAGCCAGCTCACTGATGCTGTAGCGCCGGGCTTCATCCCTGTTTTTGTTCATACAGACTTCTTGGCGAACTAAATCCTGCTGGCACCTTACCTAAACGTAAACTGCACTGCAACTCTTGTTCCTGTAGCGCAGAAAACCTATGTTATGCCATGTAACAAAAAAGAGGCTGGCAAATGGATATTGCGATTGTGGCTGCAAAGCGGACCCCGATGGGGGCATTTCAGGGGGCATTGGCAGAGGTGACGGCGCCTGAGTTGGGGGCGTGTGCCATTGAGGCTGCGTTGCAGCAAAGCGGCCTGCATCCGGAGCAGGTCGACGAAGTCTTTATGGGCAACGTGCTGTCGGCCGGGGTGGGGCAGGCTCCCGCCAGGCAGGCGATGTTGAAAGCGGGATTGCCGCCATCGATACCCGCAACCACAGTCAACAAGGTGTGTGGTTCTGGTATGAAGGCGGTGATGCTGGCGGCAGATTCTATCCGGCTTGGCGACAACCGGGTTGTGGTTGCTGGTGGCATGGAGAGCATGAGCCGTGCCCCCTATCTGTTGGATAACGCCCGTAGCGGTTTTCGGATGGGGCATCAGCGGGCGCTGGATCACCTCTTCCTCGACGGATTGCAGGATGCCTATGATGGCCAGTTGATGGGAATCCATGCCCAGCGCAGCGCTGATCTGGCCGGTTTGACCCGCAGTGCCATGGATGAATTTGCCCTGGCATCGCTCCAGCGAGCCCTTGATGCCCAGCAGGCTGGCTCGTTTAGTTTGGAGCTGACGCCTTGCCATCATGAGGGGCGCTTGCTGCTGGCAGAGGATGAGCAACCTGGCCGAGGACGGCCGGAAAAGATACCAACGCTAAAACCTGCGTTTGGTAAAGAGGGTACCATTACTGCAGCCAATGCTAGCTCCATCTCTGATGGTGCGGCGGCGCTGATATTGATGGATAGCGCTACGGCAGTTGCCCGGCAGGTGCCGGTATTGGCAAGGATCGTCGGTTATCAGAGCCATGCAGCCTTGCCAGTCGAGTTTACCTCGGCACCCATTGGCGCAATATCCAAATTGCTGGAGCGGCTTGACTGGTCAGTGGAGGAAGTGGATCTCTTCGAGATCAACGAGGCATTTGCCATGGTGACCATGTTGGCCATAGCGGGATGTGGTATCCCCCATGACAAGGTCAATGTATATGGTGGGGCCTGTGCGCTGGGGCATCCGCTCGGCGCGAGTGGTGCCCGTATTCTGGTCACCCTGATCTCAGCCCTGCGTCAGCGGGGAGGGAAAAGGGGGATTGCCTCTCTGTGTATCGGAGGGGGAGAGGCGACAGCGATCGCGGTGGAACTCAATTAATCGGTGGCTTCCATCGCCTGCAGCTGCTCGTTGACCCAGGTGGTTGCAGCCAAATAGAGATGGCTGACCTTCTCCTCACTCAAGCCCAGTTTGGCGGTTCTGGCTGTGACCCGTGACCAGTTGGTATTCTCGTAGTCTTCGCAAAATGCGAGGTAGAAGCCGAGATTGCCCTTGCGCTCAAGCAGTGCCAGCCGGATGGCATCGATCAGCGGAATGGTGCCGAGCAGCTTGTCCATCGGCTGCTCCATCAACACATCCAGCAGGGAGAAGAGGCCGGTGATAAAAGCCTGTGGCGCCTGCTGGGTCGGTGCGTGAGCATGGGCCAGCAGCTCACAGAAGCGGGCCCTGATAAGCGACATCTGATAGAGCTCTGCACTCTTGCCCTTGCCTGCACTGGTGGCAGCCACCAGCGAGACAAAACGCTTTAGCTGGGTGTTGCCAAGGTAGATGGCGGCCTGGCGAAATGAAGAGATGGGATTGGTGTGTCCCTTGAGATGGTTGACGTAACGCAGTAGCTTCAGGGAAAGGGAGATATCCTGGCTTAGCAGCTGCTCGATCCGGTTGATGTCAGGTTCGGCCTGATTGACCACGTTGAGCAGTTGCATCACGACGACCTGGGCTGGCTCCATGGTCGCCTGCTTGACCATCTCGGGGCGACTGAAGAAAAAACCCTGAAATAGCTGGATCCCCAGCTGCTTGACCCGCTCGAATTCCGCCTTGTCTTCCACCTTTTCGGCCAGATAGGTGAGATTCATGCTTTGGTGGCGCTGAATGAACACCTTGATCTGCAATAGCGGTGTTGCCCGCAGATCGAACTTGATGATCTTGATAAAGGGGAGGAAACGCTCCCAGTCTGGCGACATGGTGAAGTCATCGAGCGCCAGCGTATAGCCCAGTTTATGGAGTTGTTTGACCTTCTCCAGCAGGGCATCATCCGGTGCTGCATCCTCCAGAATTTCAATCACCACCTTCTCGGGCGGCAGGCACTCTGCCAAGCCATCCAGCAACAGGGAGTGAGGAAAATTGATGAAGCAGGGGCGGCCGCCCAGTAGCTGATCGATGTTTTGTTGCAGGAACTGTTCAACGACAAGACTCGACGTTGCTTGCCGTGAGGAGATGCTCGGGAAGACATTATTCAGGCTATCGCGAAAGAGCAGCTCATAGGCGTAGGTATTAAGATCTCTGTCGAGAATGGGCTGTCTTGCAACGTAGGAATACATGCCTGGCTCCGATATGGGTACTGGCTTGATTTTATGGTGTTGCAGAACACTATGCCAGTCCTGACCCTATTGAGTAAGGCAATAATTGGCATAGTGTTTTTCTGTCAGAGCCGAATTTAGAAGAGATAGCTCATTTGTAAGCCAGCCAGCCAAGCATCCCCTTCAGAAGTGCCCTGGAAGGTTGACGTCGTTCGTGGATTACCCGGTTGCAGCTCCATTTTTTCAGTGACATCCACCTTTTTGCCATCGATCAGGGTCAGCCCCAGATCCAGGGTCAAGTTGGGCGTGAACTGATACCCCATTCCCAGGCTGTACCAGAGCCGATCGGCATCCGGGATGGAGATGGTACGACGATCGGCTGGCACCGGGCTGGCGTCATAGGCCACACCGGAGCGCACTTGCCACTTGGGAGTGACCTGATAGGTCATACCGATGGCGTAGTGCCAGCTATCTTCCCAGTGCTCGTCCTTGATGTGCATGTTCTGCAAATTGTTGAGATCAGCTTCCAACTGAACGAATTTGCTCCAGTTGGTCCAGTTCAGGCTGCCGTGGATAGCCAGCTTGTCAGTCAGCTGATGAAATGCTGCCAATTCTGCCGATGCGGGCAACGGCAGATCCAGACTGCCGGTATCTCTGATCTCGGTAACAGAGCCATCTGCATTGGGTCGGCCCACGATAGCATCTCCCGAGAGGGTTAAAGTGACATCATGGCGGTAAGAGAGGCCAATCCGGGTTTGCTCCGACAACTCCAGTAAAGTGCCAACATTCCAGCCCCATGCCCAGCCATCCCCTTGCAGATGTTTTGCTATCAGGTTGCGAGAAGGGAAGGTGCCGCCGACTTCGCCCTCGCCCTGAATAGCAGAGATCCCGGCACCAATTGACCACATCTCATTGATGCGATATGCAAGGGATGTGCCCAGATCCATGGTCTTGATATCAGAGACATTGCCAAAGTGACCGGCACTGTAGTTGTCCGGCATCTTGACGCCGAGACCGTAATAGGAAGTAGCCGAGAATCCAAGGCGCCACTGCTCATTGAGTGGAATGATGAGATAGGCGTTGGGAACCCAGGCATCGGCCGCGATATCTCGTGCACTGGCATCGGAGGTGACGATGCCGGCTTTGGTCGGCAAGCGGGTGTTGCCTTCAATATTGACGTCAGGACTGACGTAGATGACTCCGCCAGACAGCGCCATCTGATCGAAGCGGGTCATGGCTGCAGCATTGCGGGAGAGCACACTGGCGTTATCCGCGATGACGGCCTCACCGGCAAAGGCGCGTCCCAGGCCTGTAGCGGACTGTTCAGCCAGCTGGAACCCGGCGGCATGAGTCTGACCCGCGATCACCAGCAGGGCGATGGCGGACGGTTTAATGATGGGATGCATGGCAAAATCCTTGCTGTTACCCGAAGGTTCAATAGGTCATATGAATGGAGGCAGGATTTTATATGGTATGACCAGTAAGGCAACGGTAATGGCCAGTATCTGGATAAAACAAGATTAAATGCTGGGATGATGCACTCTAATAGCTTGATTGGAAAAGAAAAATAAACACGTGTGTGCTACATGTGTGCGCTGAAATCTAAGCTGTGGATAAGAAAGAGCGCCTGGCGGCGCTCTTTCCATTCTATAAATAATCAGAACTTCATGTTGAACTGGGCAGAAGCCAGGAAGGCGTTGCCGTGGGAAGTACCTTTCCAACGCAGGCTGTCGGAGTGGCTACGCAGACCTTCGTTGACGTCAACTTCTTTACCGTCCAGATAAGCCATACCAAAGTCAACGCTCATATCGGTGTTGATATGGTAGGTGGCACCGGCGCTGTACCAGATACGGTCTGAGTCGGGAATGCTCAGGCTGCGGTAGTCAGCTTCGATCGGGGTGTTGTCATAGGCAAAGCCCATGCGAGCTTCCCATGCCGGGTTGATATACCAAGTACCGCCGATGGAGTAGCGAGTAGAATCTTTGAACTTCTCATCTTTTTGCAGACATACGCCGCCAGCACATTGGCTGCTGGTTGCTTTCAGCTCCTGGAAGGCGCTCCAGTCAGTCCAGTTTACAGAGTAATGAACAGCAAACTGCGGGCTCAGGCGATGGTAACCGGCGAACTCGGCTTGTGCAGGCAGATCCAGCTTCAGGTTGCCATCCACTGTGCGATTCAATGAGCTTGCGCCTTGGAAATCACCGTCAAAGCTCATATCGACTTGTGAACGGTAGGTCAGTGCGAAGCGATGGTTTTCATTGACTTCATACAGGGTGCCGACGTTCCAGCCAAAGCCCCAGGTGTCGCCTTTAAGGTGAGCCAGACGGGTATCTGTCGGCAGCGGGCCACCTTGGCTAGGTGGGTTCAGTGGGCCCAGCAGACCGGCATAGCGGTTGAGTTCGGCGGCACCGTAAACGGCGTTTATACCAGCACCGACACTGAAGTGTTCGTTGACACGATAGGCAATGTTCGGGTTGATATTGAAGGTCATCAACTCGGTATCACCTGCACCGGCACCAGCCGGGAAGGTTTTGGAGTATTCGGTGGAGAGACCGTAGTTGGAGAAGATGCCAATACCCCAAGCCCACTGGTCATTCAGCGGCTGAATAAAGTAGGAGGCGGGAACGAAGGCTGCCGGAGCAATGCCACTTTCGCTGGCTGGAGCCATTTTGTTTGAGCCAGCGTAAACAGCACCATCCACATCCACATCCGGTTTGATGTAGGTGCCGGAGACAGAAACTGCCATCTTGTCGAAGGTGGTCATGGCAGCCGGGTTGCGGGCCAGAACGGAGGCGTTGTCGGCAATGGCTGCTTCACCAGCATAGGCACGACCCAGACCGGAGGCTGAGTGCTCGTTCAACTGGAATGCCGCTGCATGGACTTGACCGGTGGCCAGCGCAATGGTGGCGGCAATCAGGCTCTTCTTAAACATAGTTGTCGTCATGGTGGTCTCTCTTGTAGGCAGATTTTTTTGTCGATATTGGCGGCATGTTCAATGCAAACCTCGACAAAATCCGTTTTTATTTCAGCTTCTTCCGAATCAATTCTGGCGTGATTCTATGTATCTGGTAGGAGGTAAGAAATCAGACCAGTGACAGCAGAATACATAAAAGTGATCAATCTGTTAATCATTTGTTTTAACTTGATGTTTAATTCATCATTTACGGGGTAAGACAGGTTTTTTTTTAGGCGAAACGGTTGATCCTGCTCACAAAAATAATTTTGCTGTTTTTCGCAATTTTGCGACAAAAAGCAGGTAATGGGTCGGGAAAGAGAGGGGAAACAGGCAGCTGGCTGGTGTCGCTGCCTGGTGTTATCGATAGATTCTGTTCGTTAAATGTTCCAGTGAAGTCGTGACTGCAGGGCCGTAGCGACGGGGGCAAGCGGCTCCTTCATCTGGCCAATCAGTACCATATTTCCTCCTTTAAACTGGACAATCTCTCCTTTGAGGGTGCCATCTGCAAAACTGGGCTGCAGAGAGAGAGGAACATGCTTGGGAACCAGAAAGAGGGTAACGGGTCCCATCTTGCCCTGGATCACCATATGCAATGCCGGCCCCTGATAGAAGGCGCAGTGGTTGACATAGGTCACCTTGAGACCATCCATACCGCTCAGGGTCGCGCCATATTTCTCCATCTTGGCGTTGATGCTCTGCAAATTGACCCGCTCATCGATACCTTCGATAAACGGCTCCTCACCATAGACATGGGCCATCGCCACCTGAGCGAGGGAGAGTGTTTGATCGGAGCTGGCAGGCCAACTTATCCATCGGGTACTCACTCCAAGTAGAAAAGCGACGGATGCAGCCATGGCCACGGCTCGCCAATGGGATTTCGGCGCAGTGCTGCTGACAACATGCCGTGTTTTCTCCTGCTGATCTTCGCTCTGTTGCAGGGCTTGTTTGAGCAGGATCCGCTCTGCCAGCCCTGACGGCGGCTCGATACTCATGGTACGCGCAATCCGTTGCTCGAGAGTTTTCATCTCGTCGAGATAGCGCTGATTGGCAGGATTGGCACGGGCAGCCTCGAGGAAGTCGGGTTGCTGATCGCCGGGCTGGATCATGGCGCGACGGCGAAACTCCAGTTCATCCATGTCCATCTCCTCTTGATAATTTCTTCTGCGCCATCGCCTCTTTCAGTTGGTTGCGGGCGCGAAACAGTCTTGTCATGACCGTGTTTTTGTTGAGCCCGAGCAGCTCGGCAATGTCCTCACCGCTAAATCCGCCCAGCACCTGCAGCATCAGGGGCTCCCGATACTCTTCGGGCAGGCGGGCAATGTGACGATGCAACCACTCGTTCTCCATCTCCTCTTCGCTGTGTAGCGCATCGGGCTGGGGTTGGGGGTGGTCGTCCAGATCCACCAGATCAAACTGTTTGCGCTCGAAACGGCGGGCATTCTCCCGGCGCAAGATAGTGATCAACCAGCCTTTGGCTGCCTGATCGTCCTGCAGGGCGTCGATACCCTTCCAGGCTCGCAGGAAGGTCTCCTGCACCAGATCTTCCGCGACGTGAGGATCCCTCACCAGCCAGTAGGCGTAGCGATAGATATCCTTGTGCAGCGCATGAACCAGCGCTTCGAATTTGGTTTGTTTGTCAGCCATAGGGTCATAGACCGGTAAAGTGGCCGGATCATTTCCACTTTTATGAGGCTGACCCCGCTTTTTTCTAAAAAAGAGCAATAGGAGTGTCTCCTGTTGTGGAGGCTGGGTTAACCCCGCAAGGGGAACCGGTGGGCCATCAGGGCAAGGAGCTGAGCGATGCCCGCTGTTTCAACGTGGCAGAGATCACGGGAGATTGTGCACCATGGCACGGCCGGTGCCGAGGGGGCAAAACAGGCGTGATCCAGCTCAGCTTGCCATCTTTGCAACGGATCTGTATTGGACTTTTTCGCCCAATCGGATGGGGTGGAAAGCGAGAGCCAGTGGCGCAGGGCTAAACGGCTTTGCTCGCTCTGCTGGCTGGCAAGTGCTCGTTGCAGACGATAGAAGGCGAGCCAGCGCGGACTGTTGTGCCTTATGCCTCGCAGCAGCAGCGCCAGCAATACCCACCAGAGGCTCTCGTTGGCCAGTGGCAGTGACTCGCCCGTACCTTGCCGGCTGGCCGGCTGGAAAACGAGGCGAGTGGCAGGCAGCTTCGCCTGTTCTATACGACCGCTTGCGGTATTGAACCAGGGCAGGGTGATCGCTGGTAGTTGATACTCTCCTGCCTCGCCGGCCAGCAGGGTTTGACGCCACTCCCGCTCAAACAGCAATTTGCCCTCCCGATAACGCTCCTGCTGCTGCTCGCCATCGGGGTGCGCTTGCAGCCCGGCGGGGAGCTGCTGCGCCATAAGAGGGGCAAGCTGCACCTGACTGCTGTCGCCATTTTCAAGCGTGATGGTAATGACCCGGATCAGCGGCTCCCCCGCGTGGCCCTCTGCCGAGGGCTCTATCCGCTGGGTCAGCAGCAATCGACTGGCTACCGGCGTTGCGGGAGCTTGGTCAACACGAACCTGAAGGGGGGCAGCTCGGGCGGCAAGGCGCTGTAGCTGGCCTCCGTTTTGGGGCAATTGTCCCTGTAGCCGCGGGGAGTCGATAAGCCAGAGGCCCGGTGCCTTGGCCTGGATCAGCCAGCTGCGGGTCAGTCTGCCGGGCAGACCGCTCTGCACCGGGGGAAGCCACTCATCGCTACCAAGGCGGCGAATGATGAAATGGGGCGAGTTGAGTTCACTGAGCCCGGGTTGCTGCATGGTGGTGGGGAGCCAGAGCGTGAGCCGATAGATCACCGGCTGACCGGGATAGAGGGGGCCTTGATGATCAAGCTGGGTCTCCATCTCCAGTGCGGCTGGGGGTGGTGGTGCAGGCAGAGTTTGTTGTGGTGCTGGGGCCTTGAGTGTCAGCTCGGGTGTCCACTCGTTGCCAAGCTTTAGCGGTGCGATCGCCATGCTGGCAGGATCATCTGGCTGGCTGGTCAGGTGCAACGGGATCTGCCAGCGGGTCAACTGCTGCACCGGGGTGGATATCCGACTCATGGTGACTCTGCCCACGGCGAACTGGCGCAGCAGCGGTGTGATCTCGAGCTCGTTGCCCTGACGCACGCCATCCGCCTCGATCACCAGCAACCAGTCAGCCGGGGTGGCACCAGGCAGCAATTCAGCCCGTGGCTGTGCCCAGCCGGGGAGGCTCAGCATCACAAGCAGTAGCCAGCAGAGCATGTGCTGCTTCACCATGGCTCTTCTACCTTGATGAGCTCACGGCGCAGCGCCTCTTTGCGCAGCCGCTGTTCCAGCAAAAGCACTGGCGGCGCAGGGGGCAGTGGTACCACATCGACCTGTGCCTTTTCTGGTTTGCTGGATGCGCTGCTGGGCGTTGCTTCTGCAGGGGCTGCCGACTCACCG
This sequence comes from Aeromonas sp. L_1B5_3, assembly GCF_963866575.1. Lineage (NCBI taxonomy): Bacteria > Pseudomonadati > Pseudomonadota > Gammaproteobacteria > Aeromonadales > Aeromonadaceae > Aeromonas > Aeromonas sp. L_1B5_3. The sequence goes on along the minus strand of NZ_CAWMDN010000114.1, from coordinate 213,074 downwards.
CCTTGCAGTAGTGAGAGGTTATAGAGGGCATCCTCATGGCGTGGTTCAATGGCCAGTGCGGCCAGATAGGCCTCTTTGGCTGCGGCCAGTTCCCCCAATTGGATCAGCGCATTGCCCCGGTTGTAGTGGGCGGTCGCGCTTGTTTCCTGCTCGTAGGCCGCGACGGCTTGCCGATAATCGCCAGCACGATACCAGGCGTTACCGCGCCATACCGGGTTGCTGAATGTGCTGGCCGCCAGCCGGTACTCTCCCTTCAGATAGGCTTGCATCGCCTGCTCGTCTGGTGATGGTGGGTGGGGGGAGGCTTGCGTCGGGGCAGGCGCCAATAGTGACCAGCCGATGGTTATTGCAATGAGCAGTTGGGTTCCCACCCGGGCAAGCAGCGCCAGGGTCAGTAGCGGCAACAACAGCCAGAGGCCGAGATCGCGCGGCGCCGGGGCGAGCGCCACCGTAGTGGTCGGCAGCGGGGCAAAACGGGGAGGCTCGCTACCCAGCCACTGCAGTTCGCCACCCAGCTTGCGCGCCAGGGTAGCCATGACTTCGCTCTGTGGTGCGGCCAGTTGGGCTGGGGGGCGTGTGGCAAAACCCAGCTCATTGGCCGGAATGGGTGGCATGGCCGCAGGTTCTGCACTGCTGGCAAGGAGAATATCGAGTCGTGGGCTATTGCTGTTGTGACAGAAAAGGCTCTCCTGACAGGGCCACTGCGCGGCAATCTCATCCATCTGTTTGTTACTCAGGCCGTCGGTGATGAGCAGCAGACGTGCCTGCTCACCGGGGGCAATCTGTTTCATGGCAAGGGCGATGGCCCGCGCGGGGTTACTGCCTTGCAACGGCATGATGTCGGGGCGCAGATCGGGCAGCAGCAGGGCAATGGCTTGATGATCCCGGGTGGGGGGCATGGCGAGATAGGCGTCGCCAGCGTAGAGAACGAGCGCAATCCGGGCATTGATGGCAGTGCCAAGCAGTTGCTGGAGTTGCAGTCTGACCCGGGTAGCACGATCCGGTTTTAGATCGGTGGCCTGCATCGAGCGGGAGAGATCCAGGATCCAGATATCGAGCGGCGCGGCCGGTTGCGCTTGCCACTCACTGCGCAGGGCGGGGCCGCTGAGTGCCAGAATGACCGGTAGCGTCGCCAGCCAGAGCCAGGGGCGAGCCGGTTTAGCTTCTGGCAACAGGTAGGCACGCATGGCAGGAGCCAGCATGGGGGGCTGGCGACGCCGCCTCCATCCCTGCCAGAGCCACGGGATGAGCGCCAGTAGCCAGAGCGGCCTGAGCAGGATCAGATCCATCGTCTCGCTCTCTGCAGCAGGGCGCGGGTAAATCGGTTATCTACCCCGCCATGGCCTGCGGGCAGCAGTAACAGCGCACAGGCCATCGCCAGCGGCCAGGGGTAAAGCTCTGTCACCGGTTGATAGTGGGCGACGGGATGGGCGGTGGGCTCCAGCTGGTTGATGGCCTCGTTGATCGCCTCCAGATCGCTTTGGCTGCGGGCGCGAAAATAGCGCCCATTGCCAATCTGGGCCAGCTGCTTGAGCAGGGGCTCATCAAGCTCGCTGCTGGGATCGCTCTGATCTGCGCCAGCGTCATTGAAAGGCTGCACAAAGGTATCGGGATCGGCTCCGACCCCAAGGGTGTAGATACGTATCCCCTGCGCTGCGGCGAGTTTGGCCTCTTGCTCCGGATCGGCACTGCCTGCGGTATTGCGCCCATCGGTTACCAGCAGCAGCGCCGTCGGACGACCCCGCTCGGCATGCTGGCGTGCCAGCAGGATCGCTTCACCGAGGGCGGTGGTACGGCCAACCAGATCAAAATCGAGTTCATCGCTCAATGTCAGCAGCGCAGGGATCTCCTGGGTCAGGGGAGAGAGCAGGTAGGCGTGATCGGCAAAGACGACCAGAGCGATCCGATCGCCGGCGCGCTGGGCGATCAATCTCTTGATTTGCTGGCGAACCGCCGTCAGGCGAGCCAGCTGCTCGCCGCTATCGAGCATATCCGGGGTGCGCATGCTGTCGGAGAGATCGACCGCCAGCAGCAGATCACGGCTCCCCTGATAGCGCACCACCGGCTCTTCCCACCACTGGGGACGGCAAAGCGCCGCAATCAGGGCGCACCAGATAAGCCCCGCTCGCCACAAAGACATACCTGCATGTGCGCGCAGCAGGGGAAAGCCAGGGTGGGCAAGATAACCGTGGCGCAGGGGGGGCAGGCCGAAACGCACCAGCAACGGCAGCACCAGTGCGAGCACAAACCAAGGCCAGGCAAGGGTCATCGGTTTCCCCTTGTTCGGCTCTTGCTCGCCTGCCGTGGCTTGTACAGAAAATAGGTACGTCCCCAGCGGTAATAGTTCTGTTTAAGCTGCTCGCTCTGTTCGTGATCGGGTGACTGATTGCCATAAAGCCAGCAGCTCCAGTGATGGGCAAACTGGCTGAAGCGGGTACTGCCCTGACGATCCAGAAACGCGAGCCACTCCTCTCCCTGCAACAGGCGAGACTCGGGCCAGCGATGCAGGGCCTCCTGGCGCAGGTTATCCTGGATGCGGTTGACCAGCAGTTGTGGATCGCCTTCCAACTGCCTGCACCAGCGCCTGTATTGTTGTACTCGCATTGCCAATCTGATGATCAGCACCAGTAGCAAAACGAGGATCAGGAGCCATAGCAGGGCTTGTAAACGGGGATCGAGGAGTTGCTCGCCAACCTCGGGGCCTGGATGAATGTCCCGGATCTTGTCCTTCAGCAGTGCGTTCAGGGGGGCGGTAATGGCCTCTGATGCCGGACTGCTGGCCAAGAGTGGTGCTATCCCTGATGACATAACCCCTCCTGCCACTGTTGTTGCAGTGTCCGACCGTTATCGAGCAGATAGAGACGCTGTACCAGCGGTAGCAGCTGTTGCCTGCCCAGTTGCAGTTGCTGCTCGGCCGCCTGTTGGTAGCGATGGGAAAAGCCGCTGTGCTGACCATCGAGCCAACCCTGATAGGGGGCTGAAGCCCGGTTGATGGCCACCGGCAGCAAACCGCTTGGCGGCAGCGTGGCTTCCAGCGGATCACGGATCTGCCAGTAGTGAATATCGTGACGCAGCGAAATTTGCTGGAGCCGCTGGCAGAGCGCTGATTCACAGGGGCGGTGATCGGTAATGACGGTCAATCTGGCGCCGTGGGGGAGTGCCGTTTGTACGAGGGTATCGGCCAGTGTCTGGGAAAGCGGCTGGCGGGCCAGCCCTTGCCGGTAGTGATGGCAAAGGGATTCGAGCAGCGGCAGCACGTTGCCCCGCTGGCTCTGGCGATGGGGGGCAATCCCATGGCAAATCAGAGTGTTGTGCTGTTTCTCATGTCGCCAGATAAGGGCGGCCGCCAGTTCGCAGCCAAGGCGAGCCTTGAGCTGCATGGTGGAGCCGAAATACATGGCGGGGGAGAGATCGAGCAGCAGCCAGTGTGCCTGATCCTGCTCCTCGCGATAGAGACGGGTGTAAGGACGACCAAGGCGCGCCGTCACCCGCCAGTCGATATGACGCACCTCGTCACCCGCCTGATAGGCGCGCAGCTCGCGAAAGGTGAGCCCGGGAGTGCGACCCGGTTTGCCGCGTTCGCTGCTACTTCTGCCTGCGCGCGGGGGCATCTTTGCCTTGGCCCAGTAGCGGATCTTGAGCAGCTGTGGCAGCGACAGGGCGATATCGGGATGGAGGTCCGGCGCTAGGGGCATGGTACCTGATCCAGCAGCTGGGCGATCAGGGTGTCGTTATCCAGATTGTCCGCCAGGGCCTGATAGCTTGGGATAAGGCGGTGACGCAGCACCGGATAGGCTTGCAGCTGGATATCTTCCGGCAGCACGAAATCCCGTCCCGCCAGCCAGGCGCGGGCGCGGGCTGTACGGGCCAGTGCCAGCGTGGCTCTCGGGCTTGCCCCCACCGCGAGCAGCGGTTCAAGGGCAGGGCAGAGGCCGCTACCGGGGCGGGTAGCGCAGACCAGCTCTACCAGATAGTGTTCAAGCCTGCTCTGCATGCTGACCGCCAGCACTTCGCTGCGAGCGCCTTGCAAGGCGGCCTGGCTCAGGGTCACTGGCGCTGCGCCAAGCTGTTCGCCACCGGCATTGAGCTGCAAGATGGCGAGCTCCATGGCCGGGCTCGGATAATCGACTATCAGCTTTAGCAAGAAACGGTCGAGCTGTGCTTCCGGCAGGGGATAGGTTCCCTCCTGCTCGATGGGGTTCTGGGTGGCGGCCACCATAAAGAGCGGCGGCAGGCGCCAGCTCTTTTTGCCCACTGTAATTTGGTGTTCTGCCATCGCTTCCAGCAGCGCAGATTGCACCTTGGCCGGCGCCCGGTTGATCTCGTCCGCCAGTATCAGATGATTGAACAGGGGGCCGGGCTGGAATACAAAACTGGCATCCTGCGGGTGAAACACCTCGCTGCCGGTCAGATCTGCCGGGAGCAGATCAGGGGTGAACTGGATGCGAGCAAAACGCCCCTCGACAGCGCCAGCAAGCGCCTTGACGGCACGGGTTTTGGCAAGGCCGGGAGCGCCTTCGATTAATACATGTCCTTCACATAACAGGGCGATCAACAGCCCTTCGATGAGCTCATCCTGTCCCAGAATTTGACTGACAAGATAGTCCCTCAGTTGTTTGAACTCCGCCGCTGCCATGCGATAAACCCGTTGTTTTTATGGAAGTTGATCTTTTTATACTCCAGTTGAGCCACAAGGGCGAGTGAAGGGCACCAGCCTTGCTGAATTTAGTTTCAATCAGCTGTATGAAACTTGTGATTGGATTGTTAAGATGTGGCGCAATGAGGTCAGACCTCTCCCTTATAAACCCAAGGAGCCAGGATGAAACAGCCATTGAAACTGACGACTCGCCAGGGCGAACGGATTGCCGTCGTGGCGGGGCTGCGCACCCCATTCGCCAAGCAGGCGACTGCCTATCATGGCGTCCCTGCGGTGGATCTCGGCAAGCTGGTGGTGAGCGAGATGCTCGCCCGCACCGATCTCGACCCCAAGCTTATCGACCAGCTGGTGTTTGGCCAGGTTGTTCAGATGCCGGAAGCCCCCAACATTGCCCGTGAAATCGTGCTCGGCACCGGCATGAGCGTCAACACCGATGCCTATAGCGTCTCTCGTGCCTGCGCCACCAGTTTTCAGGCGGTGGCCAACGTCACCGAATCCATCATGGCCGGTACGGTAGATATCGCCATTGCCGGCGGTGCTGACTCCTCATCCGTGCTGCCCATCGGTGTGAGCAAGAAGCTGGCCCGCGCTCTGGTTGATCTCAACAAGGCGCGCAATCTGCAACAGCGTTTCAATATTCTGCGTCAGCTGCGGGTCAAGGATCTGCTGCCGGTGCCGCCTGCGGTGGCGGAATACTCCACTGGCCTCTCCATGGGGCAGACCGCCGAGCAGATGGCCAAGAGCCACCAGATCAGCCGCGAAGCACAAGATGCGCTGGCACACCGCTCCCATACTCTGGCGGCGCAAGCATGGGCTGATGGCAAGCTCAGCGGCGAGGTGTTTACCGCCCATGTACCGCCCTACAAGTCGCCGCTCGAGCGGGACAACAATATCCGTGAAAGCTCCGATCTGGCGAGCTACGCCAAGCTCAAGCCAGTGTTTGATCGGATTCATGGCACAGTCACTGCCGCCAATGCCACCCCGCTTACCGACGGCGCCGCTGCAGTGCTGCTGATGCGGGAAGGGCGAGCCAAAGAGCTGGGGCTCGAGCCGCTTGGCTATATCCGCAGCTTCGCTTTCTCGGCCATCGATGTGTGGCAAGACATGCTGATGGGCCCCTCCTATGCCACGCCGCTGGCGCTGGACAGAGCCGGTATCACGCTCAGTGACCTCACCCTGATTGACATGCACGAAGCCTTTGCCGCCCAGACCCTGGCCAACCTCAAGATGTTTGCTAGCACCGAGTTTGCCCGTGACAAGCTGGGCCGCGATCAGGCTATCGGCGAGGTGGATATGGACAAATTCAACGTCCTCGGTGGTTCGCTGGCTTATGGCCACCCCTTTGCCGCGACCGGTGCGCGGATGATCACCCAGACCCTGCATGAGCTGCGTCGCCGTGGTGGGGGATTGGGACTCAACACCGCCTGTGCGGCGGGTGGATTGGGCGTGGCTATGGTGTTGGAGGTTGAATAATGAGCGCTAAGACTTTTTCCTTGGATGTTCGCCATGATGGCATTGGTATTCTCACCATGGATGTGCCGGGCGAGAGCATGAATACTCTGAAAGCCGCCTTTGTGGAGGAGATCCGCTCCGTGCTGGCCGAGGTGAAACGCAACAAGGATTTAATCGGCCTGGTGATCACCTCCGGCAAGAAGGATTCCTTCATCGCAGGAGCCGACATCACCATGCTGGCCGCCTGCGCCAGTGCCAATGATGCAGAAACCCTGTCGCGAGAAGGACAGGTTCTCTTTGCCGAGATCGAGTCATTGACCATTCCGGTGATCGCCGCTATTCACGGTCCTTGCCTCGGCGGCGGGCTGGAGCTGGCGCTGGCCTGTCATGGCAGAGTGGTGACCGATCACGGTAAAACCGTGCTGGGTCTGCCCGAGGTGCAACTGGGCTTGCTGCCGGGCTCCGGTGGTACCCAGCGCCTGCCGCGCCTCATCGGGGTGGCCAAGGCGCTCGATTTGATGCTGACCGGCAAGCAGGTGAGGGCCAAACAGGCCAAAAAACTGGGGCTGGTGGACGATATGGTGCCGCCCTCCATCTTGTTGGATGCTGCAATAAAACTGGCCAAGAAGGGCAAGCCCCGCCACGAGTTGAAGCGGGATCTGCAGGGCAAGCTGCTGGAGACCAACAAGCTTGGCCGCAAGGTGCTGTTCGATCAGGCTCGTAAAGGGGTGATGAGCAAGACGCGTGGTAACTACCCTGCGCCGGAGCGGATCCTGGACGTGGTGCGCATTGGTGTGGAGGAGGGGATGCAGGCTGGCCTCGCCGCCGAGTCCCGCCACTTCGGCGAGCTGGTGATGACAGCCGAGTCTGCTGCCCTGCGTTCTATCTTCTTTGCCACCACGGAAATGAAGAAAGAGGTCACCTATCAGGGAGCAGAGCCCCGTAAGGTGGGTCACGCGGCCGTGCTGGGTGGCGGCCTGATGGGGGGCGGCATCGCATTTGTTACCGCCACCAAGGCGGGCGTACCGGTGCGGATCAAGGATGTGGCAAGCGCCGGGATCGGCAATGCCATGCGCTACAGCTACGACATCCTGGCCAAGAAACTCAAGCGCCGTCATATCCTGCGTAGTGAGCTTGAGAAGCAGATGAGCTTGCTGACCGGTACTCTGGACTACTCCGGTTTCCACCGGGTCGACATGGTGGTGGAGGCGGTGTTTGAAGATCTCAATCTTAAACACCAGATGGTGAAGGATGTGGAGCGTGAGTGTGGTGAACACACAGTGTTTGCCTCCAATACCTCGTCACTGCCCATCAACCAGATAGCTTCAGTGGCGAGCCACCCCGAGCGGGTTATCGGGTTGCACTACTTCAGTCCGGTCGACAAGATGCCGCTGGCGGAGATCATCCCCCACGCCGGCACCAGTGCCGAGACGGTCGCCACCACTCTGGCCTTCGCCCGCGCACAGGGCAAAACGCCTATCGTGGTGAAGGACGAAGCCGGTTTCTACGTCAACCGCATCCTCGCTCCCTACATGAACGAAGCTGCACGTCTGGTGTTGGAAGGGGAGCCGGTAGAAGTGCTGGATAGCGCGTTGCTCGACTTCGGTTTCCCGGTTGGCCCCATCACATTGCTGGACGAAGTGGGCATCGATGTAGGCGCCAAGATCTCACCCATCCTCGAAAAAGAGCTCGGTGGTGAGCAGTTCCAGGCACCCAAGGCGTTCGACAAGCTGCTGCAAAACGATCGCAAGGGGCGCAAGAACGGCAAGGGCTTCTACCTCTATGGCAAGGCAGCCAAAGGTAAGAAGAAGGTGGATGAGAGCGTCTACGATGTGCTGGGGATCAAGCCGGTGGCCAAGCTTGCCAGGCAGGATATTGCCGAGCGTTGTGTGCTGCTGATGCTCAATGAAGCGGCCATGACCCTTGACAGTGGTGTGGTTGCATCGGCTCGTGACGGCGATATCGGTGCCATCTTCGGTATCGGTTTCCCGCCCTTCCTCGGGGGCCCGTTCCGCTATATGGACAAGCTCGGTATCGATCATCTGGTTGGCCGTCTGGAGTATTACCAGAAGCGCCATGGTGATCGGTTCGCTCCCTGTGCCCGTCTCAAGGCGATGGCCGCGGAGCAGCAAACCTTCTATTGATAACCGCTGCAGATTGATCGCAAGCCAAAGAGGCCCGCACACCATGCGGGCCTCTTTCTATGTTGTGGTTTGTTCGGGTTATTCAGGTGGTGCTGCAATGATGCAGGCAGAGGCGAAGGCCGAAAAAATGGCCCACCGAAGTGGGCCATTTGCGAGGTAGCATGGTTCAGATACCCGGCTTACGCTCCGGGCAGCGGCCGATGATATCTGCAGGCAGATCGCCGTTATCCTGCTCCAGCACCACGTCGAATCCCCACAGCTGATGCAGGTGTTTGAGCACCTCATGGCGTGAGTCGCCAAGGGGTATGCGGTTGTGGGGGACATAGCGCAGGGTAAGGGAACGATCCCCTTTTACTGCCACGTTGTAGACCTGAATATTGGGCTCCAGATTGCTCAGGTTGTACTGGGCCGACAAAGTATTACGCACTTGACGATAGCCCTCGTCATTGTGAATGGCGGAGACCTTCAGATAGTTCTTCAGATCATCGTCATCAATGGCGAACAGCTTCATGTCGCGCATCACCTTGGGACTCAGGAACTGGCTGATAAAGCTCTCGTCCTTGAAGTTCTGCATGGCAAAATGCAGTGTATCCACCCAGTTGCTGCCCGCGTAATCGGGGAACCAGTATCTGTCCTCCTCGGTCGGGTTCTCGCAGATGCGGCGCAGGTCGGTAAACATGGCAAACCCCAGCGCATAGGGGTTGATCCCCGAGTAGTAGCGACTGTTGTAAGCCGGTTGATAGACGACATTGGTGTGGCTGTGCAGCACCTCCATCATGAAGCGATCGCTCAGCTTGCCCTCGTCATAGAGGTGATTGAGGATGGTGTAGTGCCAGAAGGTAGCCCACCCCTCGTTCATCACCTGGGTCTGCTTTTGCGGATAAAAATACTGACTGATCTTGCGCACGATGCGCACTATCTCGCGCTGCCAGGGTTCCAGCAGGGGGGCATTCTTCTCGATGAAGTAGAGAATGTTCTCCTGGGGTTCGGCAGGGTAGCGTCGGTCTTCCACCCCAGCAGCTTTATGCTGCTTGGGCAGGGTACGCCACAGCTCGTTGACCTGAGTCTGCAGATAATCTTCTCGCGCCTTCTGACGTCGTTTCTCCTCAGCCATCGAGATCTTCTGGGGCCGCTTGTAGCGATCCACCCCGAAGTTCATCAGGGCATGGCAGGAGTCGAGCAACTGCTCCACCGCTTCGATACCATGCTTCTCTTCACACTGGGTGATGTAGTTCTTGGCGAACAGCAGGTAGTCGATGATGGAGGAGGCATCTGTCCATGCTTTGAACAGATAGTTGTTCTTGAAGAAGGAGTTGTGGCCGTAGCAGGCGTGGGCCATCACCAGTGCCTGCATCGGCATGGTGTTCTCCTCCATCAGGTAGGCGATGCAGGGATCCGAGTTGATGACGATCTCGTAGGCCAGCCCCATCTGGCCGCGCTTGTAGTTGCGTTCGGTATGGATAAAGCGCTTGCCGAACGACCAGTGCTGATAGCCGATGGGCATGCCGACGCTGGAGTAGGCATCCATCATCTGCTCGGCGGTGATCACCTCGATCTGGTTGGGGTAGGTATCCAGCTTGTAGAAACGGGCGACCCGGGCGATCTCCTGGTGATAGGTCTCCAGCAGATCGAAATTCCAGTCTGGTCCATCATCCAGTGGCGCTACACGTTTTTCAGTTTCGATCATGTGACCTCCTCACGCCGCTTGCTTCTTGAACAGCTCCCGGAATACCGGATAGATATCCTCAACCTTGCGAATATGCTCCATCGCAAAGTGGGGGAACTGGCTGGCCACTGATTCATACTCGTGCCACAGGGTCTGGTGGGCACGGGTGGTGATTTCGATGTAGGAGTAGTAGCGCACCCTTGGCATGATGTCCCGCGCCAGGATCTCCCTGCATTGCGGTGAATCATCGGCCCAGTTGTCACCATCCGACGCCTGCGCCGCATAGATATTCCACTGGTTGGCCGGATAGCGTTCGTTAATGATGTCGTTCATCATCTTGAGCGCACTGGAGACGATGGTGCCGCCAGTCTCCTGGGAGTAGAAGAACTCGTGTTCGTCCACCTCCTTGGCCTGGGTGTGGTGGCGGATGTAGACCACCTCGACGTTCTTGTAAGTCCGGCTCAGGAACAGATAGAGCAGGATATAGAAACGCTTGGCCATCTCCTTGGTGGCCTGATCCATGGAGCCCGAGACGTCCATCAGGCAGAACATCACCGCCTGACTGGAAGGGACGGGCCGTTTGACGAAATTGTTGAACTTGAGATCGAAGGTGTCGATAAATGGCACCGCATCGATCCGCCGTTTCAGCTCGCGGATCTCCTTCTCGAGCTGGGCAATTTCGGCAAAGTGTTCGTTGGGATCGGCGGCCAGCAGAGCCAGTCGCTCTTCCAGTTCATGCAACTGGCGCTTTTTGCCAGCTTGCAACGCCATACGCCGTGCCAGCGAGTTTTGCAGGGAACGCACCACGTTGATATTGGCGGGCACCCCGTTGGAGGTGTAGCCCGCCCGATAGGTTTTGACTTCCATCAGCTGATTGAGCTGGGTTTTCTGCAGCCTGGGCAGCTCCAGATCTTCAAACAGCAGATCGAGATACTCATCCTTGGAGATTTGGAACACGAAATCGTCTGCTCCTTCCCCCTGATTGGATGCCTGCCCCTCGCCGGAACCCTGTCCACCGCCCCCTCCTTTGGGGCGGTCAATCTTGTCGCCAGAGACGAATTGATCGTTACCGGGATGAACCATCTCCCGTTTACCGCCTTGCCCCTGGTGGAAATGGGGCTCGCCGATGTCCTTGGTCGGGATGCTGATGCTCTCGCCCTTGTCTACGTCCTGAATGCTGCGCTTGGAGACAGCATCAGAGACCGCTTGTTTTATCTGCTTCTTGTAACGGCGGATGAAGCGCTGCCGATTGACAGCGCTTTTGTTTTTGCCGTTGAGCCTGCGGTCGATAAAATGCGCCATAACTCCCCCTTGAACAGTCAGGGTCAGGATGACTTGCGTACCCTGAGATACCATTCGGAGAGCAGTCGCACCTGTTTACGGGTGTAGCCTTTCTCCATCATCCGTTCGACAAAGTTATCGTGCTTCTTCTGCTCCTCAGCCGAGGTTTTGCTGTTGAAGGAGATAACCGGCAGCAGCTCTTCCGTGTTGGAGAACATCTTCTTCTCGATCACGGTACGCAGCTTCTCGTAACTGGTCCAGTTGGGGTTACGGCCTGCATTGTTGGCCCGGGCACGCAGCACGAAGTTGACGATTTCGTTACGGAAATCTTTCGGGTTGCTGATCCCTGCGGGTTTTTCAATTTTCTCCAGCTCGCTGTTGAGGGACGCTCTGTCAAACAGCTGGCCGGTTTCGGGGTCACGGTACTCCTGATCCTGGATCCAGAAGTCGGCGTAGGTGACGTAGCGATCGAAGATGTTCTGACCGTACTCGGAGTAGGACTCGAGATAGGCGGTCTGGATCTCCTTGCCGATGAACTCCACATAGCGCGGGGTCAGATAACCCTTGATGAATTCAAGGTAGCGATCGTGCAGCTCTTGCGGGAACTGCTCGCGCTCGATCTGTTGCTCCAGCACATAGAAGAGGTGCACCGGGTTGGCGGCCACTTCCGCGTGGTCGAAGTTGAAGACGCGGGAAAGGATCTTGAACGCAAAGCGGGTAGAGAGACCATTCATCCCCTCGTCCACACCGGCGTAGTCGCGATACTCCTGATAGCTCTTCGCCTTCGGATCGGTGTCTTTGAGGCTTTCGCCATCATAGACCCGCATCTTGGAGTAGATGCTGGAGTTTTCGGGCTCTTTCAGCCGTGACAACACCGAGAACTGGCCCAGCAACTCGAGGGTACCCGGTGCGCATTTAGCCTCGGTCAGTTCGCTGTTGACCAGCAGCTTCTCGTAGATCTTCACCTCTTCGGAGACGCGCAGGCAGTAAGGCACCTTGACGATGTAGACCCGGTCGAGGAAGGCCTCGTTGTTCTTGTTGTTGCGGAACTGCTGCCACTCGGATTCGTTGGAGTGAGCCAGCAAGATGCCGTCAAAGGGGAGGGCTGAGAGCCCTTCGGTACCGTTGTAGTTCCCCTCCTGAGTTGCAGTCAGCAGCGGGTGCAGCACCTTGATGGGCGCTTTGAACATCTCCACAAATTCCATCACACCCTGGTTCGCCTTGCACAGCGCACCGGAGTAGGAGTAGGCATCGGCATCATCCTGGGCGAAGTGCTCCAGCATGCGTATATCGACCTTGCCAACCAGTGAGGAGATGTCCTGGTTGTTGTCATCACCGGGTTCAGTCTTGGCGATGGCGATTTGATCGAGGATGGAGGGGTTGACCTTCTCCACCTTGAACTTGGTGATGTCGCCGCCAAACTCGTGCAGGCGCTTGGCAACCCAGGGCGACATGATGGGGCGCAGATAACGGCGCGGAATGCCGTACTCTTTTTCCAGAATTTCGCCATCCTCTTCGATGTCAAACAGACAGAAGGGGTGATCGTTGACCGGTGAGCCCTTGATGCGATAGATGGGCACCTTCTGCATCAGGGATTTCAGTTTTTCTGCCAGCGAGGATTTACCGCCGCCAACGGGGCCCAACAGATAGAGGATCTGTTTCTTCTCCTCCAGCCCCTGGGCGGAGTGTTTGAGATAGGAGACAATCTGCTCGATCGCCTCTTCCATGCCGTAGAAATCTTTGAATGCCGGATAGCGTGCCACGACGCGGTTGGAGAAAAGCCGGCTCAGTCTGGGGTTGGCAGAGGTGTCTACCATCTCAGGTTCACCGATGGCGGTCAGCAGACGTTCGGCCGCAGAGGCGTAGCAGGCTTTGTCCTGCTTGCACATATCCAGAAACTCCTGGATGGTGTACTCCTCTTCCCTTGCCTTTTCGTATCGCTGTTGGTAGTGCTCGAAGATGCCCATAACTTTGCCCTCGTTATAGTCGCTTGCCCTGAAAAAGTTGGATGACTGCTTTTGTGTTGTTTGCAATGTTAAGCCTAGTCAACAGCCCCCAGTAATCCATCAAGGTCGATTGGTTAAATGCGGAGGAAACCTGCCCGATCCTTGTGCGGGAGGGTCAGTCAACAACACACCTATGTTACTGACTGTTAAATTATTTTTGCCACGATAGTGAGGTAAATGTCAAAGACATAAAAAATAAATGTTTATTGGAAAGTGGAAACTGCCGGTGTTACCTGAAAGGTGAACAGTAAAAGATGAGGCGGGGGTTGGCTTGCACAGATATGGATAAAAATGTCATTACGTTCACGTCAACGTAAATTTCATGAATTAGATTTTTAGCTCTAATTTTTACATTGACGCTACATTATTGCTGCCCTAGATTGGCCATGTGTGAGCAGCGAGACACTTTAGCAAGAGAGTGTATCGTGATCTCACCAAGCTCTGTTTAAGCACGTTTCCGTTGGCTTGACCCTCGCAATAGCGAGGGTCTTCTTTTTTCAGCGTGTGTGAGCCGTTGCGGGATGTAAGAGGTGTGCGAATGGTCAGGCGTAGGCTTGCTCGACCGCCAGCAGCACGTCAGCAAATGGATGTTGTGCCAGCTGGCCGAAGCCGGCCAACGATTTTGCCTTGATTTTGCTGGTGAGCGGCGTGGCGATGCCGCACAAAAAGCGGGTGAGCACGCGTGCGTCCTGTGAGCCTGCCTTGGCGATGAGTGGATCGCACCAGGCGCGGATCCCCGCATCATTTGGCATAGTCTGCAGGGGCAGGGGCAGGGGAGGCAGTACAGCAACCTGGCCACGACAAACCGAGCAGTGACCACAATGGGTCGGAGCTGCCTCATCTGCGAAATAGCGGGCGAGGCGGTGGCTCAGGCACTCATCCGAGGTGAAAAAGTCGAGCATGGCTTGCAGTCTGGCAAGCTCGCTCTGCTCTTTTTGCAGGAATAGAGCGTGCAGTGCGCTGGCCTGCGCAGCGGGTTCCCAGTCATGGCGGTTGATCCGGTAGACCTCGGTCATCTGCTTGCTCTCAAGCTCGATCCAGCCTTGTTGCTGCAAATAGTCGAGGGCGGCGACCGCGCGTTGCCGCTCCCCCTGGTAACTCTGCCAGAGGGCATCGAAATCCATGGTGCACCAGCTGCGTGCCAGTGGCGCGCAGGCGAACAGCTGCTCCAGAAACTGACGTCGTTCCGGGTTGAAGCGGGCAAGAATGTCGCGCTTTTCCAGCACGAATTTGAAACGGTAGTCAGCGTAGTAGCTGTAGGCCGGCGTGATGATGCCCGCCATCTCCAGATAGACCAGCAGGGTTTTAAGCGGCAACTGGCGGATATTGGTATCGTTCGAGAGGCGCAGCAGGGTGAACTCCCACTCGGGTCCGCTTTGGTGGATCTGGACGAGGAGTTGAACTATGGCGTTCAGATCGGGCGTATCGCCATAGACAAAGTTCTCCAGCACCGGCAGCTGACTCTGGTTGGCCAGCACGATGCAGCGTGATGGTTGGCCATCGCGCCCGGCGCGGCCAATCTCCTGGCTGTAGTTCTCGATGGACTTGGGCAGGTCATAGTGGATCACTTGGCGAATATCGGCTTTGTCTATCCCCATGCCAAACGCGATGGTGGCGACGATGCAATCCACCTTGCCGCTCATGAAGTCGAGCTGTATCTGGCTGCGCAGCGCCGCATCGAGCCCGGCATGGTAGGCTCGGGCGTTGATCCCCCGTCTGGCTAGCACCTCGGCACACTCCTCAGCCGTATGTTGCAGGGTGACATAGACGATGGTCGGTGCCCCTTGAGATTGTGTCAGCATCTGACAGAGCCATTCGCTGCGCGCCTCCGGTAGCATCGGGATGACCGACAAGTCGAGGTTGGGCCGGTAGAAGCCGGTGACGACCACCCCTTGTGGCTCAATGGCGAACTTGGCTTGCATGTCGCCAATAACGGCTGGAGTTGCGGTGGCTGTCAGCAGCAACACCTGCGGGATCTGCAACTCCTGACGGTAGTCCGGCAGCTTGAGGTAGTCGGGGCGAAAGTTGTGGCCCCACTCCGAGATACAGTGCGCCTCATCGACGACCAGCAGCGAGAGTGGCACCTGCTGGATGAAGCGGCGAAAGCGCTCGTTCTTGAGTCGTTCCACCGAGATCATCAGGATCTTGAGCTGGCCAGCCAGCGCCTGTTGCATCACCTGTCGGCTCTCTTCCGGACTCTGGCTCGAGTCGAGGGTGGCTGCGCTGATCCCCTTGCTTTTAAGGAAGGCGAGCTGATCGTGCATCAACGCAATCAGGGGCGAGATCACCAGCGTCAGGTGGGGTAGGGCAAGGGCGGGCAGCTGATAGCAGAGGGATTTGCCAGAGCCGGTGGGGAAGATGGCAATAGCACTCTGGCCAGCCACGATCCGGTTGATGACCGCCTCCTGGCCAGGCCGGAGACTGGAGAAACCGAAGTGTCGGGTCAGAAGGGAGGGGATCATGGCAAGGCTCCGCAGCAAATGGTGGATGATACCACAGTTGGCCATCCGCCCGGGTGTTGATAAAACGAACAAAAATGGATGGTTACTCTGTTGTTGTGTTTTTGTTGCGGTTATTTGTGCCGGATACTGGATATTTTTTGGTAGGTCTCTGGAAAAAAGCAGTGGTGAATGGGATATTCCGTCATGCAATCCGGTGACCGGCGGATCGGCCCGACAGAAGGCTGGCCGCAGGCAACCCGTCAGAACGGAATCATGCTGACGGGAGGGTTGCAGACAGGACTCATGAATCGAGCACTACGGTGCCTAGGGACTTTTTTGATGACACAACAACACCCCCTCCTTCGGCTGGTCAATAGCACCAGTCTGGTCAGCCAGATCCTGGTTGGTCTGGTTTTCGGTATCTTGCTGGCTATGTTTGCCCCCGAGTGGGCCAAAACGGCAGGTCTGCTTGGCAGCCTGTTTGTGGGCGCACTGAAAGCGGTGGCGCCGCTGCTGGTATTTGTACTGGTCATGGCTGCCATCATTGGTCACAAGCAGGGTCAGAAGACCAACATGCGACCCATTTTGCTGCTCTATCTGTTTGGCACCTTCTCTGCGGCCGTGGTCGCGGTGATTGCCAGCTTCCTCTTCCCCTCCGATCTGCATCTGGTGGCTAATACGGCCGAAATCACTCCGCCGGGCGGCATCACCGAAGTGTTGCAGACCCTGCTGTTCAACGTGGTAACCAACCCGGTGAAGGCGCTGATGGATGCCAACTATATCGGTATTCTGGCGTGGGCTATTGGTCTGGGCATTGCCATGCGCCACGCCAACGAGAGCACCAAGGCGCTGATCACCGATTTGTCCCACGGCGTCTCCGCCATCGTGAAAGCGGTGATCCGCTGCGCGCCGCTCGGGATCCTGGGGCTGGTCGCCTCCACCCTGGCGGAAACCGGCTTTGACGCCCTGTTTGGCTATGCCCAGCTGCTGATGGTGCTGATCGGTTCCATGCTCTTTATCGCCTTCGTGGTCAACCCGCTGATCGTGTTCTGGAGGCTCAAACGCAACCCCTATCCGCTGGTGCTGACTTGCCTGAAAGAGAGTGGTGTAACCGCCTTCTTTACCCGCAGCTCTGCGGCCAATATCCCGGTCAACATGGCGCTGTGTGAAAAGCTGCGTCTGCCGGAGGATACCTATGCGGTCTCCATTCCGCTGGGCGCCACCATTAACATGGCGGGTGCGGCCATCACCATTACCGTGCTTTCCATGGCGGCGGTGCATACCTTGGGGATGGAAGTGGATCTGGCAACCGCTGTGCTGCTCTCCGTGGTCGCCACCATCAGTGCCTGTGGCGCGTCCGGTGTAGCCGGTGGCTCCCTGCTGCTGATCCCGCTCGCCTGCAGCCTGTTTGGTATCGGCAACGATATCGCCATGCAAGTGGTAGCCGTCGGCTTTATCATCGGCGTACTGCAGGATTCTGCCGAGACTGCACTTAACAGCTCCACCGACGTGCTCTTCACCGCTGCGGCCTGCATGGCCGAAGATGAAACCCTGCTGGAACCTGCCGCACTCCCCAGCAGCGAGGCCTGATTTCAGCTTCGCTGGTTAATGCTGTTTTTTGGCGCCCTCTTCGGAGGGCGCTTTTTATTGCCTCGATTTTGCCTTGTTTCGTGGGTATTGCCCAACTATGCAGGGGCTTGGCAAATAGATAGGCAGACAGTCAGAAGGCTGTTGCGTAGTGACGGGTTGGGATGTGTTTACCCCACAGGGCGAGATAAAAACGGGTTCTCATGATGTGAGAGGAGGGCTGTGATGGCACAGATATGCAGTAGTGCAGGGAGCTTGGTTAACCGGGGCAACTGAGTAAAGGAGCTGGTATTTCCAGAGAAGAACGCAAAATGACGCAATAAAAAAACCAGCCGTTGCCGGCTGGTTTTTGACTATCGGTGGCGGGATTAACCGACCAGCTGATAGAGGATGGCGGAGATGGCTGTCAGGCCCATCACGGTCACGAAGACGTTGCTGATATGACCCTGATATTTCGCCATGGCCGGGACGCGCTTGATGGCGTACATCGGCATGATGAACAGGATGGTCGCGATGATGGGGCCGCCCAGCGATTCGATCATGCCCAGGATGGAGGGGTTGACAATAGCAGTGCCCCACAGGGTCAGGATGAAGAAGGCGATGATGAACATCTCGACTTTCTTGGCGTTCGGCTCTTTGCCGGATTTGCGCATGTTCTGCACGAGCATCCCTTTCAGACCTTCACGGGCGCCCAGATAGTGGCCGAAGAAGGAGGAGACGATGGCAACGAACGCAACCAGCGGACCGAAGTAGGAGATGATGGGGCTCGCATGCTGGTTGGCCAGATAGGAGAGCACGGCGATGTTCTGAGCTTTGGCTTCAGCCAGCTGAGCCGGTGTCAGGCTCATCACGCAGGAGAAGACGAAGAACATCACGAAACCCAGCAGCACCATGGCGGTACGCTTGAGGATGGCATCGGCTTTCTCGACGGCGTGCTCACCGTGGTCACGGCGCTGGGCCAGCGAGAAGCTGGAGATGGCCGGGCTGTGGTTGAAAGAGAAGACCAGCACCGGGATGGTCAGCCACAGAGTGACGGCGAAATCCTTGGCAGAAGGCACTTGCTCCAGAGCGGCACCAGTCCAGTCCGGGATCAGGTAGAGGGAGATACCGGCCAGGATGGCGATCAGCGGGTAGACCAGCACTTCGGTCACTTTCAGCATCAACTTCTCGCCTGCCAGCATCACGGACATCATGCCCATGATCAGCACGATGGAGAGGATCCAGCGCGGCGGTGCACTCATCTGCAGCTGGTTGACCATGAAACTTTCCACGGTGTTGGTGATACCCACGCCGTAGATCAGCACGATGGGGTAGATCGCGAAGAAGTAGAGCAGGGTGATCAGCTTGCCTGCACCGGCACCAAAGTGCTCTTCTACCACCTCAGTTATATCCGCATTGGGCTTTTTGGAGGAGAGAACGAAACGGGCCAGGCCACGGTGAGCCAGGTAGGTCATCGGGCCAACCAGCAGCGCCATCACCACCAGTGGCCAGAAGCCGCCCATGCCTGCGTTGATCGGCAGGAACAGGATGCCTGCACCAACAGCAGTACCAAACAGGCTGATAACCCAGGTTGAATCCTGTTTTGTCCAGCCTTTACTCTTGGCGAAGCTTGTTCCTTGCTCCTTTACGGTCGCGACATCCTGTGCGCCAGTGACAGTATTTGACATCTATCTCACCCCGAATTGTGGTTCTTATTAAGTCGGCGGCAAGGATACGGTTTTTTTAATCAAAAATGTTGATCAAATTCATCTTTAACAGACGAAAACCCCGAGTTTCTTATAGAAACGTGATCAAAACAGTAAAAAATCAATTTTTGTTTATCATTTGGCACGTTAGTTTAATGTTAATGATTAAATTCCGCCCCGCCAAAAGTTGCCATGTTGTTATCGTTCGAGGTGCTGGGCCAGCTGACAGATCATGCTGGCTGTGGCACCCCAGATGTAGTGCTGTTGCCAGGGGATCCAGTAGACGGTGTGCTGTTTGCCCGCCCGAACAAAGGTGAGGGCAATATGATTGCGGCGATCGAGCAGGTGGTTTAACGGTACCTCAAAGGCATGCTCCACCTCATCTGCACTCAGTTCGAGGGGGTAGTCGGCATCGAGCAGAGCCAGCACCGGCAGCACTTCGAAGCGCGAGATGGTATTGAGCGGATTAAGGGTGCCGATCACCTGCACGAGATGAGAGGGGATGCCGAGCTCCTCTCTGGTCTCCCGCAGCGCGGTGGCGATGAGATCCTGATCATCGGGGTCCTGACGCCCGCCCGGAAAGCTTATTTGCCCGGCATGATGGCGCAGCCGGGTGCTGCGGCGGGTGAGCAGCAGGTGAAGGCCATCGTGGCGCTCCACGACAGGCACCAGCACCGCCGCCGGGTTTAGGCCGGCGATGGCAAGGCGATGGGCAGGCGCCGGCCGTTGCAGGGAGAAACGGGTCAGCAGTTCGTTGCGATCCATGGCGTAACGTGGTTCCGTGGCAGTTTATCTGGGGCTCTGGCTCACAGTGCGGTGAGCAGGGGCAGAATGCGGGCGACCTTGTCATAGGTCTCCTGATATTCGCTGTCGGCGTCGGAGTCGGCGATGATGCCGCCACCGGCCCAGCAGTGCAGACGGCCCGCTTCGGCAATCAGGGTGCGAATGCAGATGCTGGTGTCCATCCGGCCATGCTGGCTGAGGTAGCCGATGCTGCCGCAGTAGGCGTTGCGTCGCTGGGGCTCCAGCTCCTCGATGATCTCCATGGCGCGGATCTTGGGTGCACCAGTGATGGAGCCACCCGGGAAGCAGGCGCGCAGCAGATCGACCCCTTGCCAGCGGCTATCGAGTTCACCATGAATGGTGGAAACCAAATGGTGCACTGCCGGAAAGGACTCTACCGCAAAGAGGTGAGGGACGCTGACCGAGCCCGGCCTGCTCACCCGCCCGATATCATTGCGCAGCAGATCCACGATCATCAGATTCTCTGATCTGTCCTTGTCCGCCTGTGACAGCTCTTGGGCTGTATCCCGATCGATGACTGGATCAGGATGGCGCGGACGGGTGCCCTTGATGGGCTTGGTCTCGATATGGCGACCATCGAGCAGCAAGAAACGCTCGGGGGAGAGGCTCAAAATAGCGCTGTCCGGCAAGCGCAAAAAGGCGGAGAAAGGTGCCTTGTTGGCCGCCGCCAGTGTGCAGTAAGCCTGCCACTCATCGCCCTGATAGGATGCACTGAAGCGTTGGGTCAGGTTGATCTGGTAGCAATCCCCAGCCGCGAGGTACTCCTGAATGCGGGCAAACTTCGCGCCATAAGCTTCCCGGCTCATGTTGCTTTGCCAGCTGCCTTGCAGGTGGAAAGGCGGCGCCGGTTCGGCCACTTGTTGTTCGAGCCAGTCGATACGTCGGGCAAGACCCGCTTCATCTCCCCAGTGCACCAGTTGCCAGGCGCCGGTCTCGACGCTGCGCAGCAGCGCCCAGTCATAGATCCCCACCGCCATGTCGGGCACCTTGATATCGGCGGTTGCCTGGCTTGGCAGCTGTTCAAAGTGGCGGCCCAGATCGTAGCCAAACAGCCCGAGCGCGCCGCCTGTAAACGGCAGCTTGCTGTCATGCGCAACCGGTTGGCCTAGCAGTTGCTGCTGAAGTTCGGCCAGCAGGGTGAGGGGGTCGCCAAGATGCTCTTTTTCTACATTGCTGCTGCGCACCGTGGTGAGCTGGCCGCAGGTTTGGAGAGTGGCCAGCGGATCGGCGGTGATGATGTCGAAGCCATTGTCGGCACCAAGTGGCCCGGCTGACTCCAGCAGCATGGCCCACGGCTGATGTTGCAGCCGTGCAAATAGCGCGTGGAGAGGAGTGTGATGATCTGGATAATGGATATGCAGTGATGGCGTCATTTTATGTTACACAGGCAACAGTTTGATTCCCGAACCCTAGTCGGTGCTGGTGGGCAAGCGTATCATAGGTGTCGGTGACTAAAGAAAAAACTGCTGTGCTTCAGGTTTTTTGCTGACCGATAGTGTTTGGTTTGCGCCTCTGTACAGCCATCATATGGAAGCCCTTGTCCATCGCCCCCGTGCGACGCAAGGACCAGTGAGGATGATATGAGCATTATAAAAAAACAGGATTTTATCGATTCCATCGCAGATGCCCTCCAGTACATCTCCTATTACCACCCGCTGGATTTTGTCCAGGCCGCCAAAGCTGCTTATGATCGGGAAGCCAACCCCGCAGCCAAGGATGCGCTGGCCCAGATCCTGATCAACTCCCGCATGTCTGCCGAA
The DNA here is from genome assembly GCF_963866575.1 of Aeromonas sp. L_1B5_3. Lineage (NCBI taxonomy): Bacteria > Pseudomonadati > Pseudomonadota > Gammaproteobacteria > Aeromonadales > Aeromonadaceae > Aeromonas > Aeromonas sp. L_1B5_3. The sequence continues at coordinate 191,591 of NZ_CAWMDN010000114.1, read as the reverse complement.
GGCCACCGTCCGCTCTGTCAGGATACCGGCATCGTCACCTGCTTTGTGAAGATCGGCATGCAGGTGCAGTGGGACAGTGACATGACGGTGCAGGAGATGGTGGATGAAGGTACCCGCCGTGCCTACACCAACCCGGACAACCCGCTGCGTGCCTCGGTGCTGGCCGACCCGGCTGGCAGTCGCAAAAACACCAAAGACAACGCCCCGGCGGTCGTCCATATCGACATGATCCCGGGTGACAAGGTTGAGGTGAGCATCGCCGCCAAGGGCGGTGGTTCCGAGAACAAATCCAAGATGGTCATGCTCAATCCCTCCGATGATATCGTCGAGTGGGTGCTGAAAACCGTGCCGACCATGGGCGCGGGCTGGTGCCCGCCCGGCATGCTCGGCATCGGCATCGGCGGTACTGCCGAGAAGGCCGCCGTGCTGGCCAAAGAGGCGCTGATGGAGCACATCGACATTCAGGAGTTGATGGCCCGTGGCCCGCAAACCACTGAAGAGAAACTGCGCGTCGAACTCTACGACAAGGTCAACAAGCTGGGGATCGGTGCCCAGGGCCTGGGCGGCCTCACTACCGTGCTGGATGTGAAGGTGAAATCCGCGCCGACTCACGCTGCTTCCAAGCCGGTGGTGATGATCCCCAACTGCGCTGCGACCCGTCACGTTCACTTTGAACTCGATGGTTCAGGCCCGGCCGAACTGACTCCACCGAAATTGAGCGACTGGCCGGAGATCACCCGTGAAGCGGGTGGCAACGTGCGCCGTGTCAACGTCGACGGCATTACCAAGGCCGAGTTGGCCAGCTGGAAGAGCGGTGATACCGTGCTGCTGTCAGGCAAGATCCTTACCGGCCGCGATGCTGCCCACAAGCGTATCGCCGATATGCTGGCCCGCGGCGAAGGGCTACCAGAAGGGGTCGATTTCACCAACCGCTTCATCTACTACGTTGGCCCGGTCGATGCGGTGCGCGACGAAGTGGTCGGCCCGGCAGGTCCCACCACCTCCACCCGGATGGACAAGTTCACCGACATGATGCTGGGTGAAACCGGCCTTATCGGCATGATCGGCAAGTCCGAACGTGGCCCGAAAACCGTCGAGAGCATCAAGCAGCACAAGGCTGTTTATCTGATGGCCGTTGGTGGCGCCGCCTATCTGGTGGCCAAGGCGATCAAGAAAGCCCGCGTGGTGGCCTTTGCCGATCTCGGCATGGAAGCGATCTACGAGTTTGAAGTGGAAGATATGCCGGTGACCGTAGCGGTCGATTCCGAAGGCAACAATATCCACGAAACCGGCCCTGCCTACTGGTCAGCCAAGATTGCCGAACTGGATGGCAAACTCTCCTCCTGATCCGGCGTGCGGCCCTGGTGCCGTGATTGGCTGGATAGAGCAGATAAAAAAGGATGGCCAGCAAGGCCATCCTTTTTGTTATCCACTCTTCCAGTGACGAAGTGCCGGAACAGGTAAAAAGAAAAAAGGCGGGATAACCCGCCTTTTGTCGTCATGCCAGCCAGTGGCTGCTTAGTCGCAGGCAACCTGCATCACCTTGATGGCCAGACCGCCACGGGAGGTTTCACGGTACTTGGAGTCCATGTCCTTGCCGGTGACGTACATGGTGTCGATCACCTTGTCCAGCGAGACGCGCGGCTTGGAGGTACGACGCAGGGCCATACGGGAGGCGTTGACCGCCTTCATGGCTGCGATGGCGTTACGCTCGATGCAGGGCACCTGAACCTGGCCGGCAACCGGGTCGCAGGTCAGACCCAGGTTGTGTTCCATACCGATTTCAGCAGCTTCGCAGACGTGCTCAGGGCTACCGCCCATCAGCTCGGTCAGACCGGCAGCGGCCATGGAGCAGGAGACACCCACTTCACCCTGGCAGCCTACTTCGGCGCCGGAGATGGAGGCGTTCATCTTGTAGAGGATGCCGACGGCACCGGCAGCCAGATAGAAACGGGTGTACTCATCGCGGCCAACCGGCTGGATGAACTTGTCGTAGTAGGCCAGTACGGCCGGGATGATGCCGGCAGCGCCGTTGGTCGGGGCGGTGACTACGCGGCCACCGGCTGCGTTCTCTTCACTCACTGCCAGAGCGAACATGTTGACCCAGTCAACGATGTTCATCGGGTCGCTCGAGAGATTCTCGTTGGTGTTGAGCTGACGGTAGAGCGGAGCCGCACGACGGGGCACGCGCAGCGGGCCGGAGAGAACGCCTTCGGTGCGGCAGCCGCGCTCGATACCTTCACGCATGGTGTTCCAGATCTTGCCGAACTTCTTGTAGATCTCTTCCGGGGTGTTGAAGCACTTCTCGTTTTCCATCATCAGGGCAGAGATGGAGAGACCGGTCTGGCTGCAGTGGGCAACCAGCTCGGCGGCGCTCTTGAACGGATAGCGCACGGACATGTCGCCGCTGTCAGCCTTGCCGAAGTTCTCTTCGTCAACGATGAAACCGCCACCGATGGAGTAGTAGGTCTTGCTGTAGACAACTTCATCTTCGATCAAAGCAGTCAGCTTCATGCCGTTTTCGTGCAGCGGCAGGGCTTCGTCGTGGAATACCATGGCATCGCGCGGGAAGCTGACGGTGTGGCAGTGCAGGCCGATCGGCAGGCGCTCGGTCTGTTCTACGCGGGAGATAAACTCAGGGATGGCATCGATATCGACGTTTTCCGGCAGGTTGCCGGCCAGGCCCATGATGATGGCGGTGTCGGTGTGGTGGCCTTTACCGGTCCAGGAGAGGGAGCCGTAGACATCGACATTGATGCGGGTGATATCGCGGATCTTGCCGCCTGCGCGCAGTTCGTCAACAAACTGTTTGGCTGCTTTCATCGGGCCAACAGTGTGGGAAGAAGAGGGGCCTACACCGATTTTGAAGATATCAAAAACGCTGATCATGTCACTATTACCTCAGGGTAGAAGGGGGCGGCATGCCCACTCACAGAAATTTGGGAGATCCATGGAACGCGCTGGTTTGCGCAGGTCACTGAACCATATAACCGTAGTGTAACGGCTCGCGACCTAAAAAAAGTTGAAATAGATCTATTTTTGTTGAGTTTGAGGCGCGAGTATAAAATTTATTTTGGTGCTTATCCATTTTGTTAAGCGTTTGCCCATAAAAATACCCGGCGATGCCGGGCATTTCGGAACCAAATGGAGTCAATTGCCGTTTTTTAACATTCGGTAATGTTAACGGCGAGGCCGCCTCGAGCCGTCTCCTTGTACTTTGTCTTCATGTCGTTGCCGGTCTCCCACATGGTTTTGATCACCTTGTCGAGCGACACCTTGTGCTCCCCAGTGCCACGCAGGGCAAGACGAGCTGCATTGATCGCTTTCACTGCGCCCATGGCGTTGCGCTCGATGCAGGGCACCTGTACCAGCCCGCCGATGGGATCGCAGGTGAGCCCGAGGTTGTGCTCCATGCCGATCTCGGCGGCGTTCTCCACCATGGCCGGGCTGCCACCCAGCAGTTCGGTCAGCGCGCCGGCCGCCATGGAACAGGCCACGCCCACTTCACCCTGACAGCCCACTTCCGCTCCCGAGAGGGAGGCGTTCTTCTTATATAAGATGCCGATCGCTGCTGCGGTGAGGAAAAAGCGCACCAGCTCGTCATCATCGACCTTGTGGACGAAGCGATCATAGTAGTGCAGCACCGCCGGAATGATGCCGGAGGCGCCGTTGGTGGGGGCGGTGACCACTCGTCCGCCCGCCGCATTCTCTTCGTTGACGGCCAGCGCAAACAGATCGACCCATTCCATCACCATCAGGGGATCCTTGTTGAAGTTGGTCTCGCAGCTGAGTTGGCGAAATAGCCCCGGGGCGCGGCGCCGTACCTTGAGCCCGCCCGGCAGAACCCCTTCGCTCTTGCAGCCCCGCTCGACGCAACCCTGCATCGCCTGCCAGATCTTGCGAAGACCGCTCTTTATCTGCTCGTCGCTGCGAAAGACTCGTTCGTTGGCCAGAATGATGCCGGAGATGGAGAGACCGCTTTCCTGGCAGTGGGCCAGCAGTTGGGAGCCGCTCTCGAAGGGGTAGGGGATCGGGTGTTCGCTATCCGTTCTGGCGGCCTCCTCCTTGGCGGTAGCGAAGTGGCTCTCTTCAATGATGAAGCCGCCGCCAATCGAGTAGTAGGTCTGGCTGAAGCGCAGGTTCTCATCTTCGCCAAAGGCGCGCAGAGTCATGCCGTTGGTGTGGGCCGGCAGGGTTTTTCGGCGGTTGAAGATGATGGCACCCGTGCGCGGAAAATGGCTTGGTTGCTCACCTGCCAGTTGCAGGCTCTGCTCCTTTTCCACTCGCGCCAGAATGGCGGGGATGGCATCGATATCGACCGATTCCGGTTCAAAGCCCGACAGCCCCAGAATGATCGCCTTGCCGGTACCGTGTCCCTTGCCGGTCTGGCCCAGCGAGCCGTAACACTCCACTTCGACTCGCGCAGTATGAGGCAGATGACCATGGAGCTTGAGCTGCTGCACAAAGGCATAAGAGGCGCGCATGGGACCGACTGTATGGGAAGAGGAGGGGCCGATACCGATAGAGAAAAGGTCAAACACACTGATCATGACACCACTCCGGTGATGGTTTATGTCTGTTTATTCTAGGATTTTTGCCATGGATGAAAAGCGGGGATGTGCCGCGCTGTGACATGGGTAGAGATATGAAGAGCAGGAGGGGGAGAGAGGGCTGAAGGGATGAGCCCCTTCAGCCGGGCTGATCAGTCGAGAAATTCACACAGGTAGGCGGTGGGGGTAGTCACCTCCAGTTTGAAGGAGGAGTGGCCCGCAACCAGGAAGGATTCACCCTGGCTGTAGGTGTGCCACTCATCTTCATCCGCCAGCTGGATGGTCAGGGCACCCTTGATCACCGTCATCCGCTCGGGGGCTGCGGTATTGAACAGGTATTCACCGATGTTCATGACACCGACAGTGGATTTTTCGCCTTTTTGCTCAAAACCTATGGATTTTACATTTCCGTCAAAATATTCGTTAACTTTCAGCATCTTTACATCCTTGTATGTTCGGTTGTGCAGCCAAGCTAGCACAACATTTTGCCAGTTGTCATTGGGCTGACTGCAAAAAACGCAACCAAAGGGTGGGAAATGCGCTTTTTAGAAAATTATTAATAGCTTCTGTTAACGATTTGTCGATTTCAAACAGCAATGAAATATGCGATAACACGCCGCAGCAGGGGAATGTGCAGGAGCTCATTCCCCTGTCTGGTTTATTGCACTGGGAAAGTGCGAATGTAGCTACATAAAGGAAAGTACTGTGTTGACTAAAGGACTCATAAAAAATATTGGCTTCCAGGTTGTGGTGGCCATGGTACTGGGGGCAGTGGTCGGGGTGCTCATGGGTGAGCAGGCCACCATCTTTGCCCCACTCGGTACCCTCTTTATCCAGCTCATCAAGATGCTGGTGATCCCGCTGGTGGCGGTTGCCATCCTCTCCGGTGCCGCCAATCTGGGGGCAAGCCCGGCAGCAGGCAAGATAGGGGTGGCCACGCTGGCCTTCTTCCTTGTCACTTCGGCACTGGCCGTGTTGCTGGCACTGGTGATGGGACAGATCTTCAAGCCGGGTGTCGGTGTCGATTTTGGCTCTGTCTCCTCCATGTTTGGCGGTGATTATGCCGATAAAGGGGCGCTGCCGGATGCCGTCGCAACTCTGCTTGGCATGATCCCGACCAACGTATTCCAGTCCCTCAACGAGGCGAACATTCTGCAGATCCTGGTGTTCTGCATGTTCCTCGGCATTGCGCTGGCCAAACAGCCGCGCGAGCGGGCCAAGCCGCTGGTCGATGGCCTCAATACCCTGGTGGATGCCTTTGTCTGGATGATCAACAAGGTAATGATCATCGCGCCGCTCGGGGTATTCGGTCTGATGGCTGATGCCATCGGCACCTATGGCTTCGATGTGCTGACGCTGGTGCTCAAGCTGTTTGTGGTCTATGTCGCTGCGATTCTGATCTTCGGCTTTGTTGTCTACCCGCTGCTGGTGGCACTCTTCTCCAACACGCCGGTGATGACCTATATCTCGGCGATGAAGAAGCCGCAGATCGTTGCCTTCTCTACCGCCTCCTCCATGGCGACCCTGCCGGTCAATATGGAGACCTGCGAACAGGATCTGAAGGTGACCAATGCAACGGCCTCTTTCGTGTTGCCGCTGGGGGCCACCATCAACATGAGCGGCAACGCCATCTATTACGGTCTGGTCGCCATCTTCTTCGCGCAGGTTTACAACATCGATCTGAGCGTCGGTGCCTGGGCCGCCATCATAGTGACGGCCACCCTGGGCGCGATTGGCCAAGCCGGTGTGCCGGGCCCGAGCTTCCTGGTGGTGGCGGTGCTGCTGGCGGCAGGGATCCCCATCGAAGGATTGCCGCTGCTGTTCGCGCTGGATCGTCTGTTCGACATGATCCGGACTTCCCTCAATATCACCGGTGACGCAGCCTGCGCCGTGATCGTTGATCGCTTCAGCCCGGAGTATGACCCGCAGCGCTGGAACAAGGTATAAGCGGGATTACCCTTCTGGTTATGCCACAAGCCTTCACCTTCGGGTGGGGGCTTTTTTGTGCCCGCTGGTTACTGGAAAAATGGATTGATCAGAACAAGCAGCAAAGCGGTAGAAGAGGAGGAAAGGATAAGGAGAGAGCAAAGGTGTTGTCAGACGGCAGGTAGCAAAAAGGGGAGCTTGGCTCCCCCGAGGATGGTCTGACGTTGGCTCAGTCAGAAGTGTGGTTAAACAAGCAACCACAACAGCTTGAAATCATATCCATGTTGACCATTTCGGCACTGATGGCTAAAAACGTCAGTTTGTGGCGATTAAAGCGTCATGCCAGAGAGGCTCGTTCCCGATTGATGCCTCTCTATCCGACTTAGAGCTGTGACAGCGAGGGCAGAGAGACAGCAACCAGGGTGAAAAACACGGTAAAAACAGCGGTAACAACAAACTCTTTCATCTTTTTTCTCCCCAGGTTGTTGGTTGATGAGGTCAAGATACCATAACAGGAGCTTAAAACAAGGGTTTAATTGATAAAAGTTAGCTTTTTGTTCTTCGTGGTAATGAAAGCTCTGTTTTTGCAATCCTTTGGCTGTTTTATCCTCTATGTTTGAGGTGCTGGTTTCTTTAATGGGGGCGCCACATTAAAAATCCTTTATTTTCAGTGTTTTAGTTAAGTGCGTGGAATCTGAATTCAGGGGTTTGAATGGAGCTATTAATTGGTTTTACATTTTTTGTTGGGCTAAGCAGCCATTTTTAGCGTCAAAAAATGGCTGTGAATCTGGTTTTACCGCTTCTGGCGAAGATAATCCCCCTCTGAAAGAGAGTAATGCCGGTATCGGCATGCAATCCAGCGCCATGGTTAGGGTTTTATCACGATCTTCTGTTCATGGATTTGCATAAATAGCCCTGTTTTTAGCGATGTAGCCGGATCTGAGAGAGAAAAAATGCAGAGGTAGCCCATTTTTTAGCCTCTGACTATGGATGAGATAGCGTGATTGATATTGGTTGGTGCAATAGTGGCTTGGGAAGCGGTTTTTCCCTCAAGGGGACAAGTTGCAACCTGCAGGGGGGGAGCGAGATAGGCCCCCGATCTGCGACTGCCTGTATCTGTAGCCAATGTTGAGCCCCGTCGGTGCGGATTAGAGATAACGCATCGCCTAACAGGAGCACCAGAGGACAACAGTAACAGTGGGGGGAATAAGATTGAGCGGAAGAGATGATGCAGAGAGGAGGCTGGGCAAACTGTCGGTAGCGACTGCAACGGTGGGGTAATTGGCCGAGCTGAAGCGCAACCTCAATCCCAACCTCAAGCCGGTCATATAGGCATTGTTGTTATTTCACAGTTGGCAGATCTGCCTGATGACATTGCCAAATGTACTGGCACCAATCCATTATCTGGGCACCACGGTGATCTGCGCGTAGAAATAGAAAAACCCTCCGGATGGAGGGTTTTTGCATAACCAGCTTGTTCTTGTGCGGTTCTTAGAACAGGGTGGTGGAGAGGTTGTAAAGCTCCTGATCGAACGGACGCTTCATGTTCTCGATGCAGTCGATGATGTCGTGGTGTACCAGCTCGTTGCGCTGGATACCGACGCAGCGACCACCGTGACCAGCCAGCAGCTGCTCAACGGCATAAGCACCCATACGGCTGGACATGATGCGGTCACGGGCTGTCGGGGCACCGCCACGCTGGATATGACCCAGAATGGTGGCGCGGGTTTCACGACCGGTCAGGGCTTCGATATCCTTGGCCAGCGCGTTCACGTCGGTAACGTGCTCGCAGATAGTGATGATGGCGTGCTTCTTGCCCTTGGCTTCGCCTTCCTTGATCTGCTTGAGCAGCTTCTCTTTGTCGAAGGCCACTTCCGGCACGATCACATACTCGGCACCACCGGCAACGGCGGCAGACATGGCCAGATCGCCACAGTGGCGGCCCATGATCTCGACCACAGAGATACGGTGGTGGGAGCTGCAGGTATCGCGCAGACGGTCGATGGCGTCAACTACCACGTTCAGAGCGGTATCAAAACCGATGGTGAAGTCGGTACCGGCGATATCGTTGTCGATGGTGCCCGGCAGGCCGATGCAGGGGAAACCCTCTTCGGTCAGCTTCTTGGCACCCATGTAGGAGCCGTCACCACCGATGACGACCAGCGCATCGATACCATGCTTTTTCAGATTCTCGATCGCTTCGGCGCGCACTGCGGGGTCTTTGAAAGCAGGAAAACGGGCGGAGCCGAGGAAAGTACCACCACGGTTGACCACGTCGGAGACGCTGTGACGCTCCAGCTTGACGATGCGATCCTGGTGCAGACCGAGGTAGCCATCATAAATACCGTAAACTTCCAGGCCGTAATGCAGACCGGCGCGAACCACAGCGCGGATGGCTGCGTTCATACCCGGCGCGTCGCCACCACTGGTCAGAACACCAATACGTTTGATTTGTTTGGTCATGAGTGCCTCTGGATCTGAGTTGTCAAATACGAATGTTTGGAAATAGACAAGCCACTTTTACTATATCGGCTTTCGTATGGGATGCGGGGGCCACCATAGGAAAAGCGATACAAGAGAGGGGACAAGCCCCTCTCTTTGCCGTAATCAGCGATTACTTGGCAGCGCCAGCGATGATCTGGGAGAAGTCGTCCACTTTCAGGGACGCACCACCGACCAGGCCACCGTCGATGTCCGGCTGACCGAACAGGTCGGCAGCAGTAGCGCCAGTGACGGAACCGCCGTACAGGATCTGTACTTTGGCAGCAACGGCGGCATCAAAACCGGCCAGGTACTGACGGATGTGAGCGTGAACGGACTGAGCGATCTCCGGAGTGGCAGTCTTGCCGGTACCGATGGCCCATACCGGCTCGTAAGCGATAACGGCGTTGTTGAAGGAGGCGATACCGCAACGGTCGATAACGGCTTTCAGCTGGGTCTCAACCACGTTCTTGGTCACGCCGGCTTCGAACTGCTCCAGAGTTTCACCGATGCACAGAACCGGCACCAGGCCGCCTTTCTGGATCGCTTCGTACTTGGCAGCAACCACGTCGTCACTCTCTGCATGCAGGGTACGACGCTCGCTGTGGCCGACCAGAGAGTAGGTGCAACCGAAGGCTTTCAGCATGGACGGAGCGTTTTCACCGGTGAAGGCGCCAGACTCGTGTACGTCGGCGTTCTGGGCACCGTAGGCGATTTTGGTGCCAGCGGTCAGCTGCTCAACCAGACCCAAAAAGATAACCGGCGGGCAGACGGCGACTTGCACAGAAGGATGAGCGGCAGCAGCCGGTGTCAGTCCTTTGATCAGAGCTTCTACAGAAGCCTTGGTGCCGTTCAGTTTCCAGTTACCCATTACCAGGTGCTGTCTCATCTTCTTAATCTCCTAGGCATTTGATTGCGCAACATTATATGAATTGAACCGAGCCCAAGATAGCTGACCCGGCGGCAAATGACGTAATTTTTTTTCGCTTTCCTGATCCAAATCAGGAATGAAACGCTTGATTGCTCATTCGTTAACCTGCCCCCGCAAGCGGGCCCACCATACCCCAATCCATTCGTGGATGGCAGCTTCGGAATACATCAGATAGCGCCCTTTGGGTAAATAACTGTAGAGGGGCTGGGCCACCTGGCTCTGCTTGGCGGTGTAATCGGTGGGGGCCGGCACGGCGTTGAGCCCCTGACCCTGATAGAGGGCCATGGCGCGCGGCAGGTGGGTGGCAGAACTAACCAGCGCCACCTCTTTTCCTTTCAGATGGCGGCTGATACTGACCGCCTCATCATGAGTGTCTTTGTTGTTTTCAAACAACGTCATCCGCGAACGGGGTATGCCGAGGCTCTCGGCCATCCGGGCATTGACCTCGGCATTGGAGAGGGGATCCCCCGACACATAGCCGGAGAATACCAGATCGGCGTCGGGATAGGCCTGGGCGAGGCGAACCCCTTCGAGAGTCCGTGCCAGCGAGATATTGTTCTGCCAACTGCGCATCGGTACCGCCGGATCGCTGACATGGCCATTGCCGAGCACCACGATGGCGTCGATGTTGGGATGCTGGCTCACCTCGAACGGCGGGAAGGTCTGCTCCAGCCCGCGGGCCAGTTCGTAGCTCACCGGCCGCATTCCCAGCAGGGCGACCAGCAGCAGCGACAGAGTCGCCAGCAGCTTGCCGGTTTTCTGAAAACGGGTGAACCAGAGCAGCAACAGGGCAACCAGCAGCAGGGAGAGGGAGAAGGGGAGCGGCATCAACAGCTGACCAAGCCACTTTTTGAGCACAAACACGGCAGACACTTCCTTGAGTTTTCAGCAAATTCGGGATGTGACAGAATACCTCTCTTTTTTGGGATGGCCACAACCCTGTGGCGCTAATGTTGAGTTTCTCCTTGAAGCACGATCAGAGTTTTGACGGGCGCGCCGATAAGTTCGCCCGCAACATTTACGACTCCACCAAGGGGCGCATCCGCACCACCATTGTCTGGAGCGACATCGAAGCCTGCCTGGCCCGCCTTGGCAACCGACCGCTGCGCATCCTCGATGCTGGGGGCGGTTTTGGCTATTTCGCCCAGAAGTTGGCGGCCATGGGTCATCAGGTGGAGCTGTGCGATCTGTCAGCAGAAATGCTGGAACTGGCCCGCAGCCAGATCGCCGAGAAGGGGCTGGAAGACAAAATTCGTCTCATCCATTGCCCCATTCAGGATCTGAAGCAACACGTGACCGGGACCTTTGATCTGGTGCTCTGCCATGCGGTGCTGGAGTGGCTTGCCGAGCCGCGTCAGACCTTGCTGGGTCTGTTCCCTTTCGTCAATGCCGGGGGCATACTGTCGCTGCTTTTCTACAACCGTCATGGCCTGCTGTTCCAGAGCCTGGTGGTGGGCAATTTTGACTATGTGCGCCTTGGTCTTCGCAAGAAGCGCCAGACTGCGCTTACGCCCACCAATCCCCAGCTGCCGGAGCAGGTCTATGACTGGATTGGTCGCGGGGGGCTGCGCATCATCGGCAAGACCGGGGTGCGGGTGATCCACGACTATATGCGTCACAAGCAGGATCAGGTGGAGAAGTTCGACGATCTGCTGGCCATGGAGCAGCAATATTGCCGTCAGGAGCCTTTTGTCTCCCTCGGTCGCTATATCCATGTGATGGCCCAGAAGCCGGCCAGTTGATTGCTCGCTGTTCACGTCGATGTGAACCATGTTTTCGATGCTACCGGATGTAGCCGCGCGCACGATTTTGCGCCCAATACAACAACGAGATGACAACATCATGATGAGTACATCCCGTACCCTGCCAGAGATGGTGGGATGGGTCAGGCAGGAGGGGTTGGCGCTGAGCCTGCCGACCGACCGGCTGGCCTTTCTGATTGCAATCAAGACCCTGTCCGAAGATGAGTCGGACCTGTCGGAAGCGGCGCTGCACGATGCCTTCGGCTATGTCAGCAGCGCCTTCGGCCAGATGGACGAGACCCTCACCGGTCGCGCCAACAACGCCATCAACGATCTCATTCGCCAGCAGCTGCTGTCGCGTTTCAACACCGACATGGTGGCGGGGGAGAGCCTCTACCGCCTGTCACGCCTGGGGGTGAGCATTGTCGACTTCTTTATGGATCAGCGTCAGGTTGACTCCATCAAGCTCTCCATTCTGCTCGAGCACCTGGCTTCCGAGCTCGACACCGCCCGCAAGGCGGCGCTGGAGACCAACACCCGCGAGCAGTGGGATGCCGAGGTGCTGCCACGGCTCACCTTCTCGCTGGAAGAGACGCTGGGGCGGATCGATCTCACCCAGCGCGCCATGGATGAGCAGCAGAATCAGGTCAAGAGCGAAATCGCGGCCCTGCTGACCCAGAACTGGGTCGATGCCATTCACAGCTGCGAAAAGCTGCTGCACGAGACCGGCCAGACCCTGCGCGAGCTGCAAGATACTTTGGACGCTGCCGGCCACCGCCTGCAGGCAGGGCTGCTCAATATTCAGGAAGCGGCGCAGGGGCGCGACGATCTGTTCCACGTCGAGGAGCTGACTCACGCCTTGCAAGGGCGCCTTGACGTCATCACCAGCTGGGGTCAGCAGTGCATCGAGCTCTGGTCCCGCTACGACAGGCACGTCCACAAATTTATCCGCAACGCCATCGACATGGACAAGAACCGTGCCTTCAGCCAGCGGCTGCGCGAGTCCATCCGCAATTTCGAGCAGCACAACTGGCAGCTGCGGGTGGCCGAAGAGCCCCGTCTGCTGGAGCTGCGCGACGAAACCATCGCCATCCACGACGAGGAGGTGACCGGCGAGGTGCCCCTCGAGATGGAGTACGTCGAGATGGTGGATATCAACCAGGAGCTGGCCGAGCGTATCGAGCGCTATCTGGCCCGCTACCCCGAGCAGGGCCAGCAGCTGGACTTGGCCGATGTGCTGCGGGAATACCTGCTGGACTACCCGGCCCATGCCCACTTCGATGTGGCGCGTCTTCTGATCGACCAGGCCGTGCGCCTGGGCCATGCCAGCGGCGAGCGTGAACTGCATCGCCAACCCGCATGGAAACCCATTAACCAAGCTGGATCCAAGGTTCAGGCCTATGTCATTGATCAATTCTGAGTTTCCCTTGCCGCTGCGCCTTGCAGAGGCGATTGCCAACCCCTTGTTTCCGCGCATCGACACCGCCTTGCGCTCCGGCCGCCACATCAGTGCCGACGAGTTCGAGCAGCATTCGGCGCTGGTCGAATATCACAGCGAGCTGGAGATCTTCTACGGCCGCTATCAGGTGGAGCTGATCAAGGCGCCGGAAGGCTTCTTTTACCTGCGCCCGCGCCCGAGCTCCGACATCGGCACCACTGTGCTCTCCGAGCTCGATATGCTGGTGGGCAAGGTGCTCTGCTACCTCTACCTGAGCCCGGACCGTCTGGCTTCGGAAGGGGTATTCGCCATGGCCGAGCTGCAAGAAGAGGTGCTGAGCCTCGCCGACGAGAAGCAGCTGCTGCGGATGGTCAACAGCCGCTCCGGCGGTACCGATCTCGACAAGAAGAAGTTGCTCGAAAAGATCCGTACCTCCATGCGCCGTCTGCGCCGCCTTGGCATGATCACCGCCCTTGGCAACGGGGATAAATTCCGGGTCAACGAATCGGTGTTCCGTTTCGCCGCTGACGTGCGTTCCGATGAAGATCCGCGCGCCGTTCAACTGCGGATGATCCAGGAGGGTGAAGCCATCTTCCACGACGACGAAATGCCGAGCAGCGACTCGCTCTTTGATGACATCGAGGCGGATCTCGATGAAGAACAACTGGATCTGGAGGTATAACCGGTGCGAGGCAAGTTCAAATCCCTGACCATGGTCAACTGGAACGGCTTCTTTGCCCGGACCTTCGATCTCGACCAGCTGGTCACCACTCTTTCCGGCGGCAACGGCGCGGGCAAGTCCACCACCATGGCGGCCTTTATCGCGGCGCTCATCCCCGACCAGTCACTGCTTCACTTCCGCAATACCACGGAAGCGGGCTCCAGCAGCGCCTCTCGTGACAAGGGGCTCTACGGCAAGCTGCAGCGCGGCCACTGCTACTCCCTGCTGGAAGTGATGAACAGCCGCGAACAGCGGATCTGGGTCGGCGTCCACCTCGAGCAGGTGGCCAACCGTGACAACAAGGTCAACATCACCCCGTTTGCTCTGGTGGATGTGCCGGAGAATCTGGCACCGACCGATCTGCTGCTGGAGAAGCTTGATGGCGGCAAGGGCCGGGTACGCGCCTTTACCGATCTGAAAGGGGCGGCCGCCGAGCTGGGGGCGCTGAAAGTCGCCAAATTCAATACGGTGACCGACTATCACAACTTCATGTTCGAGTTCGGTATCACCCCGAAGAAGCTGCGTGATCAAAAAGATCGCGGCAAGTTCTACCGCCTGATCGAAGCCTCCCTCTACGGCGGCATCTCCTCGTCCATCAGCCGTTCCCTGCGCGAGTACCTGCTGCCGGAGAACTCCGGGGTACGCAAGGCGTTTGCAGACATGGAGGCGGCCATCTATGAAAACCGCCGCACGCTGGAAGCGATCAAGGAGACCCAGGGTCAGCGGGATCTGTTCAAGAACCTGATCACCGAGACCACCCACTATGTGGCCGCCGACTATGTGCGCAACGCCGCCGAGAAGAGCCGTCTCTCCGAGCTGGCCCTCAAGGCGCGTCAGGAGCTGGCCGACAAGCGCCGCATTCTGGCCGAAGAGAAGCAGCGCGCCATCTATCTGGCCGACGAGGTGGAGCAGCTCACCAACCGCGAGAAACTGCTGACCGACGAGCTGGAGTCTGCCTCAGAGCATCTGGCCAAGGTGATGGCAGCGGTTTCCTTGCAGAAGAAGATCGAGATGTACCGCGCCGATCTGGCGGATCTCTCTGACAAACTCGAGCAGCAGCAAGCGGTGGTGGAGGAGATCCACGGCCAGCTGCTGGAAGTGGAAGAGCGCAAGGAGCTGGCACAGGCAGAAGTCGACAGCCTCAAGACCCAGCTGGCCGACTACCAGCAGGCGCTCGATATTCAGCAGACCCGCGCCATCCAGTACCGTCAAGCGGTGCAGGCGCTGGAGGCTGCCCGCGAGCAGTGCGAGCTGCCGGGGCTGACCGCCGAACAGGCGAGCGACACCCTGCACCAGTTCCGCGCAGCCGAGCAGAGCCTCACCAGCCGGGTGCTGGGGGCCGAACAGCAATTGGCGCTGGCCAAGGCGGCGGTAGCCGAGCATGAAGCGGCGTTGGCGCTGCTTTTGAGCATCGCCCCGGAGACAGTGCGCGAGGCCGCCTGGCCCACCGCGCAGGCGTTGCTCAAGCGTCACATCGAAGACAAGGCTCGCATTGCCCAGGGGCAGGGGCTGCGCGCCGCGCTGGCTCGCCTCGAGAAAGAGAGCGAAAGCCAGAAGAGTCTCTTCAAGCTGCGCGACGAGCTGCAGCAGGCCTCTGGCCAGCTGATTGCCAGCAGCGATGAGCTGGAGATCTTCCTCGAAGCCCAACGCACCCGTCAGGAGGAGCTCTCCGAGCAGCAGGCGGAGGTGAACCAGCGCCGCGCCAGCCTCGAGCATCAGGGCACCCAGCTGGGTCGTGATATTGCTGAGCTGACCAAGCTGGCGCCGCGCTGGCTGAAATCCTTTGAAAAGCTCGAGCAGCTGCGCGAACAGAGCGGTCTGCCGCTCGCCACTGCCGAAGAGCTTTCGGCCGGTATGCAGACAGTGCTCGACAAGGAGCGCGAGTTCGAACAGGAGAGCAACCGCATCGCGGCGCAGAAACAGGCGCTGGAGCTGCAAATTCGCAATCTGCAGCTGGGGGCAGGCGAGGCGGATCCACGTCTTGCCCGCATTGCCGAGCAGGTGGGGGGCGTGCTGCTCTCCGATGTCTACGACGACATCTCCATCGACGATGCCCCTTACTACTCCGCGCTCTACGGCCCGGCTCGCAGCGCCCTGGTGGTGCTCGACCTTGAGGGGGCCATCGAGCGGCTGAAAAAGCTGGAAGATTGCCCGGAAGATATCTACCTCATTCAGGGCAATCCCGACTCCTTTGACGAGGATCTCGTGGAAGCGGACGAGCTGGGGGACGCCGTGCTGGTGCGCACCAGCAAGCGTCAGGTGCGCTTCTCCCGCTACCCCGAGCTGCCGCTGTTTGGCCGCGCCGCTCGGGAAAAGCGGATCGAGCAGCTCGACCTTGAGCGCGAAGGGCTCATCGAGGGTTACGCCAAGGCCGCCTTCGAGCAGCAGAAGTACCATCGTCTCTACGGTCACTTCCGCGACTTTATCGGCCAGCATCTGGATATCGCCTTCCGCCCCGACCCCGAAGCCGAAGTGCAGGCCAAACAGGCCGAACTGCGCGCGCTGCAAGGGGCCATCGGCGAGTGCGACAAGCAGCTGGCCGAGGCCAAAGCCGCCGCCGCCCAGCTGACGCGCCATATCCAGCTGGTGCAGGGCATGCTGCCCTTTGCCCACCTGTTTGCCGAGACTGATCTGGCGGTCCGCCTCGAGGCGGCTCATGCCGACGTTGAGGCCCTGAAACAGGCCGAAGCCTTTATCGCCAAACACGGCAAGGCGCTGGAGAAACTGGAAACCATGGTGCAGGTGCTGCGTCAGGATCCGCAGGATCTGGCTGCGCTGCAGGCGGCTTACGATGAGGTGAGCGACCTGCTGGCCGAGCAGAAGCGCCGTTGCTACGCCCTCGATCAGCTGGTGGCCCGCCTGCCGCACTTTGCCTATCAGGATGCACAAGACCTGCTGGGCAAGGCGTCCGAGATGAGCGAGCGACTCAAAGAGAAGCTGAAAGCGGCAGAGCTGGCGGCCCGCACCGCCGGCGAGCAGCACAAGCAGATTGCCCTGCGCCACACCGAGGCGCTGCAGCTGCGCACCGCGCTTAACTCCAGCGTCGAGGCCAAGCGCCAGACCCTGACCGAGTTCGAGCAGGAGCTGGCGGCCATGGGGCTGACCCTCTCTGACGATATGGAAGAGAAGGCGCGCGCCCACAAGAAAGAGATTGAAGAGCTGCTGATCCGTACCCGTTCCCGTCGCACCAGCGCCGAGGCCCAGTTGCAGGTCACCAAGCGCGAGATTGAATCCCTTGGCGGTCGTCTCAAGCTGGAAGGCAAGGATTACTACAGCGCCCGTAAATCTCTGGTGGGCCACAAGGCGAGCTGGTCGCGGGTGGTGCGGCTGGCGCGGGAGACCGACGTCGAGAAGCGCCTCAACAAGCGCGAGCTGGCGTACCTCGACGGCGACGAGCTGCGTTCCATGTCGGACAAGGCCCTCGGCGCCCTGCGGGTGGCGGTGGCCCACGACGAGGCCCTGCGCGATGCGCTGCGTCTCTCCGAGGGCAACCGCAGCACCGAGCAGAAAGTCGCCTTCTACGTGCAGGTCTACCGTTACCTCAAGGATCGCATCCGCAACGACATCATCCGCTCCGATGATCCGGTTGAGGCGATCGAGGAGATGGAGATCGAGCTGGCGCGTCTGGCAGACGAGCTCAAGCAGCGGGAAACCCATCTGTCGCTCTCCTCTCACGAGGTGGCGGCCAAGATCACCAACATCATCCGCCGCGAGCAGAACCGCATCCGGGTGCTCAACCAGGGCTTGCAGAACATCGCCTTCGGTCTGGTGCGCGGGGTGCGCCTCAACGTCAATATCCGCGAGGCCCACACCCGTCTGCTGACGGCGCTGGCCGATCAAACCGCCATGCACAACGATCTGTTCGCCGACAAGGAGCTCAGCTTCTCCGAGGCGATGGCCAAGCTGTTCCAGCGCCTGAACCCGCAGATCGAGCAGGGGGATCGCAGCTATCAGGTGATGGGCGACGTGCTGCTCGACTATCGCAACTATCTGGAGCTGGAGATCGAGGTGCAGCGCGGGGCCGATGGCTGGCTGCGTGCCGAGAGCGGTGCGCTCTCTACCGGTGAGGCGATCGGTACCGGTCAGGCCATCCTGCTGATGGTGCTGATCAGCTGGGAGGAGGAGTCCCGCCGTCTGCGCGGCAAGGATATCGCCCCCTGCCGTCTGCTGTTCCTCGACGAAGCGGCCCGTCTGGATGGCAAATCCATCGCCACCCTGTTCGAACTGTGCGAGCGTCAGGATATGCAGCTGCTTATCGCGGCGCCGGAGAACATCAGCCCGGAGAAGGGCACCACCTACAAGCTCATCCGCAAGGTGCAGGGCAAGCACGAGCACGTGCATGTGGTGGGTCTGCGCGGCTTCGGCTTCGCCGACGACAAGCTGATCGCCTGACTCTGATGGGCAAATAGCTGGAGAAAAGGGAGGCATTCGCCTCCCTTTTTATTGGAAAAATATGGCAAAGTAGCGGCGCAGCCTGCGATGGGATAAGGCAGCGGATGAACGGGCTTGCCCGGTTCTGGTTAATAAGTATCCCTCTTGTTGTGCTGCGTTGCGGACGCAGATCGGAGGGTGTTTGCGTGCTCTTGTTGGCAAACGAGAGCAGAAAAGTGGCCCCTTGATTGTCTCTTGGGTGCAACAGTGGTGATTTAAAGCCTGTGTTTATTGCAACAATCGCGGTGACCACTGCGTTGGCAACAGGGCTGGGCGCCATGATGGCAAGGGGCCGCCTACATTGCGGTGGCTTGCCGGTATGGGGAGAATCTCCCCGTTACTGCGACGCGAGATGATCAGCCGGGCTATCTATCCGGCAAGGTGAGCGAGGAGAAGTAGATGCGCGGCATCGGGAGAGAGGGAGTGGTGCAATCGGCCTGCAAAGGGGGGCTGTTGTTTGTCTGCCTGCTGCTGGCAGCCTGTAGCAGCCGCTATGACGAGAGCCACGGCGGCAGCTGGCGCGGCTATAGCGAGACCGGTTATGCCAGCTATTATGCCGACCGCTATCACGGTAAAAAGACCGCCAGCGGCGAGCTCTATCGCAACAACCTCAATAGCGCCGCCCATATGGAATTGCCCTTTGGCTCCATGGTGCGGGTGACCAACCTCGCCAACGGCAAGAGCGTAGTGGTCAAGGTCAATGATCGTGGCGCCTTTAAAAGCGGGCGTATTATCGATCTCTCCAAATCTGCCTTCAGCACCATCGGCAATATTCGCGATGGAATTATCAAAGTAAAGGTTGAGGTGTTGTGACTGCTTACGATGTCGCAGACTCTGGTGGAATATGGTGGGCTCTGCAGATCGTAATGTCTTTGCAGCAGATGGCGGCTGGAAACATACACAGGGATGAATAAAGCATGACTATGGACATTTTCGCGTTTCGCAAACAATGGCGCATGACGAAGGCGCGCATGCAAGCCACCTGGTTCTGGCGTGTGTTCGGCGTCCGTGCCATGCAAAAGGGGTGGACCAAGTTTCTGGTGGCGGTAGCCATCATGGCGGGCTTCTGGAGCGTGTTTTTTTACGTTGAATTGCTTAACCCCATCCTGCCGCTGGAACAGTTGACGAAAAATGAGGGAGTGCTTGTGCAGGTTTATAAGCCCCTCCGTACTGCACATGACTCCGCGATCAGGATCCTGACGGACTCGGGAGAGGAAATAGCCTATCGAGGTAGTATCTATAACAAAGCAGCGTTGCTTGCCGCAAAAGGAAAACGGGTCACGGTCTGGAGTCAGCTTTATTACAGATTTTGGTGGCCCTTTTATTTCGAACAGGCGTGGCAGGTGCAGGAAGGTGAGCAGGTCTTGATAAGTTATGAAAATACGTACAAAGGCCTACTGCGTTATAGGCCAAGCGACGAATGGCTGGCCAAGCACTTGTTGATACTGACCATCCTCTCCTTAGCTATTGTGGCTCTGGCTTGCCACAAGGGGGCGACAACAGAGTAATCGTCATATTTAAATAGTTCATCGCCAATATTCTCGAAGGTGTTATCAAGGTAAAGGTTGAGGTTCTTTAATATCGAACAACTGGAAGTGGATAACTTTAGATGATATAAAAGCGATAAAGCTTCATAAATATATGTATAACTTGACATTAACTATTAAATCTGAGGCCATCAGATGGAAGTGAGAAAAGTATGTGTATCTGATGCACACAATGTCTTGGCGTTAATGAACCGACTCGACAGTGAAACAACTTTTATGCTTTATGAGCCGGGAGAGCGCACTACGACAGAGGTTGAACAAGCCCAAATATTGGCATCGTTTGTTGATGCAAACAACAAAGTCATGCTGGTACTGGCAGAGCTCGATGAGATTGCTGGCTTTATTGTCGGCATTGGTCAACCAGCAAATCGTAACAAACATGTCTTGTATTGTGTTATCGGTATTCAACAATCCACAACTGGACAGGGATTTGGTAAACAGTTGTTTTCTGCGCTGGAAGAGTGGGCAACCGCGCGGGCCTTTACCCGTATGGAGTTAAATGTCATGTGTCATAATGTCCGAGCTTGTGCTCTTTATCACGCTTGTGGTTTTGAGGTCGAGGGAATAAAGCGAAACTCGATGAAAGTTGATGGTGAATATGTTGATGAATACTTAATGGCTAAGCTGATTTAAGTTATGTCACAATTTAGAGTTTTGATTGCCTTTCTTCGTGAAAAAATTAGCATGGTATATTACCATGCAACGGTTATTAAAGTGTTTTGTGGCAAATGTTAGTTCATGTTGATTACAGGATGGATAGAGTGAACTCAGAAAGGAAGCGAAATTCAAAAGTAATTCTATTTTTGTGTAATGGGGTTGAAGAGTATGAGGCATCAGTATTTACAGATGCCTTTGGTTGGACGACAACTTATGGCCTTGAGCCCATACAGTTAACTACAGTTGGTTTTCACCAACGAGTTAAATGTGCATGGAATTTTACGATCGAACCGGAATGTCTGTTTGATGAAATAGATATCGAAGAGTTTGATTCCCTAGTAATACCGGGAGGTATGAGCCGTGCAGGCTTTTATGATGATGCGTATGATCCAAGGCTATTGGCATTGATTAAAGATTTTGATGTCAAGGGAAAAGTTATTGCTTCGGTGTGCGTGGGGGCATTGCCTATTGCCAAAAGTGGTGTGCTAAGCGGTCGCAATGGTACGACTTATCATCTGAGTCAGAAACGGCAACAACAGATGCAAGAGTATGGTGTACAGGTACTGAATCAACCTATCGTTATCGATGGGAATATTATCACTTCACGTAGCCCGTCCACTGCAATGGACGTTGCGTTTCTTGTCGTGGAGATGCTTACCTCAAAAGCCAATCTAGAAAAAATTAAAGAGGGGATGGGGTTTCTCGAAGGTGGTATCTGCTAAATGTACGAGTTCTTGTTGAAGTAAAAATAGCTTGGTGCTTTATATTGAGTGCTCAGGGTAGATCTTTGTGGCTATCAGTATGTCTTAATAATTTATCAGTTTGTTTATTTTTTCAATATGGCTTGAGCAGGGAAAGAGATGGATATTGAGCTGATTAATGTGCCGCAAAGTGAATTTGAGCAGGTCTTTACTGCCGTGAAACAGGGAATATTTCCCTATGTTGAGGTGCTCTTTGGCTGGGATGACCAATTTCAACGCGAACGGCTAGCCAGCTCATATTTGCCGCAATGGTTTTCGTGGATCCTGCATGGGGGAGAACGTATTGGTCTGTTATGTCGCAAGCCATATGAGGATGCCCTGCATGTTCATCTGCTGATCATTTTCCCTCAGTATCAGGGACGGCAGCTTGGCGCTGCCGTGATGGAACGGCTGCATCAGGAGGCTGAGCGTGAGGGCAAATGCCGGGTCACCCTGTCCAGCTTCAGAGAGAACCATGGGGCGATACGGTTTTATGAGCGCCTTGGTTACAGCGTGGTCGAAGAGGAGCAGGCGTTTGTCTCCATGTCCCGGCCGTTGGGCTGTGACCTCGGATTGAAAAAAGTGGTTAATGGAGAGTTGTGATGGCGATTTTGAATATTTTGACGGCTCCCGACCCCAGGTTGAGGATCAAGGCCGAGCGAGTTGAGGATATCGCTACCGTACAGGGGCTGATCGATGACATGCTGGAGACCCTGTATGCGACGGAAAACGGGATTGGTTTGGCCGCAACTCAAGTCGGGCGTAAAGAGGCGATCGTTATTATCGACTTGTCTGAGAGCAGGGATCAGCCGCTGGTTTTGATTAATCCACAAGTGATAAGCGGTACTGAAAAGGTGCTTGGACAAGAGGGCTGTCTCTCCGTGCCGGATTATTATGCGGATGTCGAGCGTTACAGCTCGGTGGTGGTATCTGCACTGGATCGAAAAGGCAATCCGATTACGATTGAGAGCAGCGATTTTTTGGCCATTGTCATGCAGCATGAAATTGATCATCTGGATGGTAACTTGTTCATTGATTACCTGTCACCGCTCAAGCGGCAGATGGCACTCAAACGAGTTAAAAAATCGCTCAAGTCCGCCAGCTAATGTTTGCGGATAGTGGCTGGCCGTTTTAGTTATGTGGAGAGCAGGCAGAATGAAAGTGGCAAGATGGAATGTCAGGGCACTGTTTGGCCGCAATAGCAATGAGGTGCGGGGACGTTATGGGCTGAAGGCCCTGCTGTTGCTGGGAACATTGTGGGTCGCTCTCCCCGTATCAGCCGACGAAGAGCAGCTGCCGGCCGAATATCGCCCCTTTGTGCAGCAGTTGGTCGATGCGGCAGAAGCCCGTGATCATCAGGCACTTGCCAACCAGATGAAGTACCCCTTCAAGCAGGAGTATCCCATTCCCGCCATCAAAACCCCGGCGGAGATGCTGACCCGTTTTGACGAGGTATTTGATGACGCCATATTAAAAAGCATCGCAACCTCCCGGATCGGGCAGGATTGGCAGACCATGGGCTGGCGCGGCATCATGCTGGGCAGTGGCGAGGTCTGGATGGATTTTGATGGCAAGGTGATCGGTATCAATCATCAGACGGGGCAGGCCGCCAAATTGAAAGCCGAGCTTATCGCCAGGCAGAAGAGCGGTCTGCATCCCAGTGTGCGGGAGTACAAGAGCCCCGCGCTGATGTGGCAGACCGAGAAATTTACCATTCGCATCGACGAGTTGAACGATGGCCACTATCGCTACGCCTCCTGGGCCAGGGGCAAGACGCTCGCCGACAAGCCGGATCTGGTGCTGAGAAATGGCACCGTCAGGGTGGAGGGGACGGGGGGCAATCATACCTATCTCTTCACGAGCGGCCCCTATCGCTACGAGTGCGTTGTAACCGTATTGGGTGAGCGAGGCGTGCCACCGGGTGAGCTGGTGGTCTATAAAAACGACGCCGAGATAGTGCACCAACCGGTGATCAAGGTGCTGTGACAGCAAATCCACATAAAGAGAGATCAAAGAGCGGCCAGGTGCCGCTCTTTTGCTTTCGCAAACTGAGGGATCAGCTTCGCTAGCTTTGCGGCACCCTGACCCCTTTATCGAGATAGAGGCTGCTGTAGTTGGCCCTGTGGGTGACAAACATCACCTGATGGCGGCTACCGTCGGAGAGGATAAGGAAATCGCCCGCTTGGGCAGGGCTTTGCAAGGAGACCTCCTGCTCGGGGGCGGTCAGGCGGTCGACATCATCCTTGAAGGTGAGGGTGTAAGAGAACATATGGCGCTCCACTGCTGGCTCATATCAAACACTGCCTCCAAGGCTAGTTGCTGCGAGCACTGCATGCGGCGCCCGATTGGCGCTGTTCGACCAAATTTCTGAAACGGTATGCAAAGAGAAGGGGGATCACCTGGCATCGTCAAGCCAGTCCAGCAGTTGTGCACCGACCTCCGGGCTGCCGAGCAGGGCCATATGAGTGGTGCGATAGACAATCAGGGTATGTTCGGGGGGAAAGTCGAGTTGATGTGCGCGCTCCCGGTGCAGGCCCAGCGCACTGCGCAGGGGGACCAGTCCATCGCCAATCAGCCGCTCTGCCAGCAGGGTGCGTTTGGCGGATGTGGTGCCGGCGATGGCAAAGCAGGCTACGCCGCTTGGAAGCGGGAGCGGTTGGCGGGGATCGCGTCCGATGGTGCGCTCCCTGTTATTACGGGAGGCGTCGATGACCTTGCCATGACGCAGATCCCGAATGCCCTGACTGCGTATGCGGGTCAGCTTCACAAAGGGCATGCTGTAAGGGGTGACTGGCAGCAGTTGCTCCAGCCAGTGGCCAGCGGATTCGAGCGGCGCGCCGTGGTGCGGGGTGCCAAGAAAGATCAGATGCTGCAGTCGCTTGGGCCAGCGCAGTGAGTGGATTTGGGCGTAATGGCAGGCACTTCGGATAACCAGTCCCCCCATGCTGTAGGCCAGCACGCTGAGCTGCTTGATGGCCCCCGGCCATCGGTCACACAGATCCTCCAGCTGCAGCGCCAGCGCCTGCCCGTTGCTGGCAATAGAGAGACCCGAGTTGTAGCGCAGATAGAGAGGCAGATAGCCAAGCTTTCTGGCCACCGCTTCGCCATGATTGACGGACTTCCCCTGATAGCTGGTGTGCCACTGCAGATCGTTCATGCAGAGGCCATGGATCATCAGCAGCACTCGTCCCGCGTGGGGAAGGTCGGCAGGTATATCCTTCCAATCGAGCGGCTTGCCCTGATAGCGCAGAGTCATCGGGGTGGCGAGGGCGTTTTGCTGCTCGACCAGCTTGTCCCCCAGCACGCCATTGAGGGTGGCAAGCAGAGCGGCGCGCTTGGGCGTCTCTGCCACAGAAGGTTGCGTCGGGAGTGGCAGGCGGGCCAGCAGGCCATTGATACCACTGCCGAGGCTATTGGCGGCTCCGTGAACTCCCTTGTAAATAAGCCCGGTGAGCCCCGCCGTTTTACCTTTCTCTCGCCCCTTGATACCCATACCGCCCAGCACCGCCTGATGCACCGCTTCCGTTATCTGCACGGTAGCGGGCAGTGCCTGGGTCAGCAGTTGCGCCAGCTCGCGGATATCCGAAAGCTGCCAGGAGGAGGGCGACTTGTCAGCGGCATCGGGCATAAGCACTCCTTGCTGTGGTGGGTAACGTGGGTGGTAGCCATGCTGCGAATGGTCTGCAGGCCAAACCAGCTTGCGCCCTTTGGCCTGTGTTTACCAGTTTCATCAAATGCATTGGCGGGCGCACAGGCGTTGAAAATTTCTCTTGCGAAGCTGGTCACGGTAACAGCAAGGAAAATCACATCTACTTCCTCATATGACGCTGTCATGGAGAGGTGAGATGTCGTTGTTTGATGAGATCCGGGTGCAGGAACTGTGTGCACGGTTGCTCGATAGCCGGAACGAGAAGGGCTGTTCTCTTGAGAGCAGACATGGTCGCGAGTTGAAGGAGCTGTTGCAGGCGGTGGGCGGGATCAGGCCGGTTGGACGTGGCGCACTCTATGTCTTGACCGATGATGGACGGACGTATCTTGTCAGCCAGTTGGCGCAGGTAGTGCCACCGGAACCGAACAAGCGTGAGCAACTGGCGCTTCTTGGTGTGATGTTGCCGGTGCAGCTGAATCAAGCCTGCGGGTATGCGCTCTGGTATGGGGACAGCAAGCATCCGCGCAGTGAATGTCCGGATCCACAACTGGCGAATCTGACGCTGACACAGGATGAGGTGATCCGCATCCGCACACTCGATCCGTTCTCGCTGGTCGATATGCACGGTCAGCAGCACGATATGACGGCAGTGATGGCACAACTGGGTGAATTGGTGTTGCCGGAGCGGGCTCTGGACACGCTGGCGGCTCTCGAGTGGCAGGGAGAGCTTGTTATTACAGTGGAGAACAAAGGGGCCTTTGTCGACTACCCGCTGCAGCCGGGACAACTGCTGCTGTTTGCCCCCGGGCGCAACACCAGACTTGCCAAGCGGCTGATCCCCTTGCTGCCTCAAAGCATAGAGTGGGCGCACTTTGGCGATCTTGATCAACGTGGCATAGATATCGCCGTTGAACTGGCTCGTGAGCTTCATCGCCCCGCCATGCTCTGGCTTCCCGACGCCATCCACTCTTATCTGGAACACTATGCCCGTCCCGTAGGCGCTTTTACGGAGGTGGCTGGCAAGGTGCACTGGCGTAAAGAGGAAAGAGTGAGGGGAGCTCTCCCTTGGCTCGATGAGTTGATCACCGATGGAAAGTGGCTGGAACAGGAGGTATTGATTGCTGCGCCGCACTGGCGTCTGTGGGCGCTTGAGTAGCAGAGTGTTAAAGGGGAGGGCCGTCACCTCCCGGCCGCTTATCATAATGATAAAGTTGGTCTGCTTTATATCATTTCAGCCCCGAGTGATGTGTCCGGGTGATAATTATCTCTACCGTTACTCGGTTTTATCACCCCATGAGATGTGGTCGCAGCAGGATAAATTCAGTGAACGCATCACCTCATCAGCCAAATAGGGCTAATCGCTGCTATTTTTGTGGCGCCCATCACATACTTTTGCCATTTCTTATTATTCCACCGCAAATCTTTACCTTGGCACGCTTATTGATTGCCCTATATCGACGCTAACCGATGAGCTCACCCATAACCGGGATGCTGGTGACATCGTGAGTGACTGGGGAGCTATTCATATATCATCCAACGAATTGGGGCGAACGATGAAAGCAGTGAACGAGTTAATCAAAGAGATCAAAGCACTCAAATCCAACCTGCATGAAAAAGATTTTCTGCTGACCTGGGAGCAAACACCTCAGGAGCTTGAACTGGTATTGAAACTGGCCGAATCCCTCAAGACACTGCGTGCCGAAAATATTGCTACCAAACTGTTTAACAGCGGGCTCGGTATCTCGGTTTTCCGCGATAACTCCACCCGAACCCGCTTCTCTTATGCTTCTGCGCTGAATCTGCTCGGTCTGGCCCAGCAGGACCTGGATGAGGGCAAATCCCAGATTGCTCACGGCGAGACCGTCCGTGAAACCGCCAATATGATCTCCTTCTGTGCCGATGCCATCGGTATCCGCGATGACATGTATCTGGGTGCCGGTAACGCCTATATGCGTGAAGTGGGGGCCGCACTGGATGAAGGGTTCGAGAAGGGGGTGCTGCCCCAGCGTCCGGCGTTGGTCAACCTGCAGTGCGACATTGATCACCCGACTCAGTCCATGGCTGATCTGGCCTGGTTGCAGGAGCACTTCGGCAGCCTGGAAAACCTCAAGGGCAAGAAGATTGCGATGACCTGGGCTTACTCCCCGAGCTACGGCAAGCCGCTCTCCGTGCCGCAGGGCATCATCGGCCTGATGACCCGCTTTGGTATGGATGTGACCCTGGCCCACCCGGAAGGGTATGACCTGATCCCGGACGTGATCGAAGTGGCCAAGGAGAATGCCAAGGCATCCGGTGGCAGCTTCCGCCAGGTCACCTCCATGGAAGAGGCCTTCAAGGATGCCGATATCGTCTATCCCAAGTCCTGGGCCCCCTACAAGGTGATGGAGCAGCGTACCGAACTGCTGCGTGCCAATGACCACGCCGGTCTCAAAGAGCTGGAGAAACACTGCCTTGAGCAGAACGCCAAGCACAAGGATTGGCACTGCACCGAAGAGATGATGAAGCTCACCAAGGGTGGTGAAGCGCTCTATATGCACTGCCTGCCGGCCGATATTTCCGGTGTCTCCTGTAAAGAGGGCGAAGTTACCGAAGGGGTATTCGAGAAATATCGTATCGCCACTTATAAAGAGGCGAGCTGGAAGCCCTATATTATCGCCGCCATGATCATGGCTCGTAAATTCTCCGCCCCGGGAGAGACCCTCGAAACGCTGCTGAAAGAGGCCCAGAAGCGGGTTAAATAAGTAGCGTTGGCTGAAATAAATAAAAGAAATGGCAGGGGTAATCATTCCCCTGCCTGCTACAACAGCGGAATTGTCGTGAGTTTTCTCCCCGTGGTATCTGAATATCGGATTTCCCGGTGAGATGGCTCCCGACCCCATAATCTGGATGAGGTACGCATGTCCCAATTTTCTCTGAAGATGGATATTGCCGATAACCGTTTTTTTACCGGTGAACCATCTCCCCTGTTTTCTCGCGCCGAAGCACAAAAGGCCCGTGCCTTTCATAAAAAACTGGCCGGTTATGAACCGACACCCCTGTGCGACCTGAAAGATCTGGCCGCCTATATCGGGGTAAAAAATATTCTGGTCAAGGATGAGTCAAAACGCTTTGGTCTCAATGCCTTCAAAATGCTGGGTGGCGTCTACGCCATTGCCAACCTGCTCTGTGAAAAATACGGGGTGGCCGTCGAGGATTTCTCCTTCGATCTCATCAAGCGCACCATCAAGGAGCCGATGACCTTCGCCACCACCACAGATGGCAACCACGGTCGTGGCGTTGCCTGGGCCGCCAAGCAGGTGGGTCAGCATGCGGTGGTCTACATGCCCAAGGGCTCTGCCCAGGAGCGGGTTGACCACATTCTCAATCTCGGTGCCGAGTGCATCGTCACCGACATGAACTACGACGATACCGTGCGCCTGACCATGAAGATGGCCGAAGAGCGCGGCTGGCACATAGTGCAGGACACCGCCTGGGAGGGTTACACCAAGATCCCGACCTGGATCATGCAGGGTTACTCCACTCTGGCCGACGAAGCGGTCGAGCAGATGCAGGATATGGGCATCAAGCAGCCCACCCACGTGCTGCTGCAGGCCGGGGTAGGGGCGCTGGCGGGCGGCGTGCTCGGCTATCTGGTGGACTGCTTCGGGGCGAAAAACTTGCACAGCATCGTGGTCGAGCCGGATCAGGCCGACTGCATCTACCGCTCCGGCGTGGCGGGGGAGATGGTCAACGTGGGGGGCGACATGCGCACCATCATGGCCGGTCTCGCCTGCGGCGAACCCAATCCGCTCGGCTGGCCGCTGCTCAGGGGCTGCACCACCCAGTTCATCTCCTGTCACGACAAGGTGTCGGCACTGGGCATGAGAGTGCTTGGCAACCCTCTTGGCAATGACCCCCGCATCATCTCCGGTGAGTCCGGCTCGGTCGGTACCGGCGTACTGGCGGCAGTGCGTCACCACCCGGATCGCGCGGCGCTGATGGAACGTCTGGGGCTGGATAGCAACTCGGTGGTGCTCATCATCAACACCGAAGGGGACACCGATGTGAAGCACTACCGGGAAGTGGTGTGGGAAGGCAAACATCCTGCCTGCGATTAACCCCCGGCTGTGAGTAATCCCTGCGAGAGCAGAGACACGAATTGAAGCATTGATCGCGCCTCGCCAACGGGGCGCGGTAACGGGCACAGGGCGCTGCCGACGAACAGGCCGCGCACTCTCAGTTGTTATGGAGAATCACAATGAGCAAGCAAATTCCGTTTGAAATGGTGTTGGAGAAGGCCTACCAGTACAAGGCCGAGATGAGTCAGTTCCTGCGCGACATGATCGCCATCCCGAGCGAGAGCTGCGATGAAGAGCGCGTCGTGCTGCGCATCAAGCAGGAGATGGAGAAGGTTGGCTTTGACAAGGTCGAGATCGACCCCATGGGCAACGTGCTGGGCTATATCGGCCACGGCCCGCACCTGATCGCCATGGATGCCCACATCGATACCGTGGGCGTCGGCAACATGGCCAACTGGAAGTTCGACCCCTATGAGGGGATGGAAGATCACGAGATCATCGGTGGCCGCGGCGCATCTGACCAAGAAGGCGGCATGGCCTCCATGGTCTATGCGGGCAAGATCATCAAGGATTTGGGGCTGGAAGATCAGTACACCCTGCTGGTGACCGGTACCGTGCAGGAGGAGGATTGCGATGGCCTCTGCTGGCAGTACATCATCGAGCAGAGCAAGATCCGCCCCGAGTTCGTGGTCAGTACCGAACCCACCGACTGCCAGATCTACCGTGGCCAGCGTGGCCGCATGGAGATCCGCATCGATGTGCAGGGGGTCAGCTGCCACGGCTCCGCACCGGAGCGCGGTGACAACGCCATCTTCAAGATGGGTCCCATCCTTGGCGAATTGCAGGAGCTGAGCCATAACCTCGGCAACGACGACTTCCTCGGCAAGGGTACCCTGACCGTCTCCGAGATCTTCTTCACTTCGCCGAGCCGCTGCGCCGTGGCCGATAGCTGCGCTGTCTCCATCGACCGTCGTCTGACCTGGGGCGAGACCTGGCAAGGTGCGCTCGACGAGATCCGCGCCCTGCCTGCGGTGAAAGCCGCCGGTGCCGAGGTCTCCATGTACCAGTACGACCGTCCGGCCTACACCGGTCTGGTCTACCCGACCGAGTGCTACTTCCCGACCTGGAAGGTGGAAGAGGATCACATCACCGTCAAAACCCTCTCCAAGGCTTATCGCGAGCTGTTCAACAAGGAGCCGGTGGTGGACAAGTGGACCTTCTCGACCAACGGGGTCTCCATCATGGGTCGCCACGGTATTCCGGTCATCGGTTTTGGCCCGGGTAAAGAGCCGGAGGCCCACGCCCCGAACGAGAAGACCTGGAAAGAGCATCTGGTCAAGTGCGCCGCCATGTACGCCGTGATCCCCATGCTCTATCTGGCCGAGCTGGACAAGTAAGGGGTCTGCCGGGTGGTGACTGCCATCGCCGCTCGGCTGTTGCAAGTGCCCCGTCTCCATTGAGGCGGGGCTTTGCTGTTTGAAGTGATGTTCGAGGTGGTAGGGATGAAACGGCTGATCAAAAACGGTGTGCTGGTCGATGCACAGGGTGAATATCGTCAGGATCTGCTGATCGATAACGGGGTGATCCGCGCGCGAGCCGCCGCTATCCAGCCCGATGGCGAGACCGACGTGATCGATGCCAGCGGCTGTTATGTGATGCCGGGTGGCATCGACGTCCATACCCACTTCAACATCGATGTTGGCATTGCTCGCAGTTGCGATGATTTTTTTAGCGGTACCCGTGCCGCCGCCTGTGGTGGCACCACCACCATCGTCGATCACATGGGATTTGGCCCGGCGGGGTGCAATCTGCATCACCAGCTGGCCCGCTATCACGACTATGCCGCCGATCAGGCGGTGGTCGATTACAGCTTTCACGGCGTTGTCCAGCATGTGGATGACGCCATCCTCCACGAGATGGCCGCCATGGTGCAGGAGGAGGGGATCAGCAGCTTCAAGCTCTATCTTACCTACCAGTACAAGCTGGGTGATCACGACGTGCTGCGCGCGCTGGCCCGCCTCAAGGAGGTGGGTGCGCTCGCCACCGTCCATCCCGAGAACGATGCCGCCATCGCGGCGCGCCGGGCTGCCCTATTGGCCGCAGGCCATCATGAGCCTTGGTATCACCCGCAAAGCCGCCCACTGGAGTGCGAAGCCGAGGCGGTGGCCCGGATGATCAATCTGGCGGGGCTCGCTGGCAATGCGCCGCTCTATATCGTCCACCTCTCCAACGGCTTGGGGCTGGAGTACCTGAAACTGGCGCGCCGTCAGGGGCAACCGGTCTGGGTGGAGACCTGCCCGCAATATCTGCTGCTAGATGAGCAGTGTTATTACAAGGAGAACGGGGTCGACTATCTGCTGAGCCCGCCGCTGCGCTCGCGCCGCGAGCAGGACAAGCTGTGGGTCGGTATCGCTGCGGGTGACATCGATACGGTGGCGACCGATCACTGCAACTTCTCCCACGCCCAGCGCATGACCCTCTCGGGGGGCGATTTCAGCCGCTGCCCCAACGGCTTGCCCGGGGTCGAAAACCGGATGCTGCTGCTGTTTGCCCACGGGGTGCTGGGCGGGCGCATCTCGCCGTCCCGCTTCGTGGCCCTCACAAGCACCAACCCGGCGCGCCTGTTTGGCCTCTGGCCGCGCAAGGGCAACTTGCAACCGGGGTCTGACGCTGATCTGGTGCTGATGGATCCCCGCGGTGACACCCTGATTTCTCACCCACTGCTGCATGACAACGGCGACTACAGCCCCTACGAGGGGATGCATTGCCCCGGCCGGATCAGGATGGCCCTGAGCCGTGGCGAGATAGTCGCTCGCGATGGCGAGTTTCTCGGGCGCCGTGGTCATGGCCGCTTTCTGGCCAGAGCGCCCTTTGATCCGGCCTTGGCGCCGGATCTGCACTCGCCTTGCCCCGCGGCTGCAGGCTGACAATCCGTTCGAAACACGCAGAGCAGCAAGGTTATGTGAACAACGAAAGGTGGGCCGGTGTTGCGCCGGCTTGTCCCATCACTGGAGATAACAAGATGAAACAGAGAATTGTACTGGCCCTTGGTGGCAATGCGCTGGGCAACAACCTGCCCGAGCAGATGAAGGCGGTGCAGAGCACGGCGGGCACCATTGCCGACCTGATCGCCCAGGGGCATGAGGTGGTGGTGACCCACGGCAACGGCCCGCAGGTAGGGATGATCCAGCAGGCGTTCGAGGTGGCGGCCCGCCATGACCCCAAGGCGCCCCATCTGCCCATGTCGGTCTGCGTGGCCCTGAGTCAGGGTTATATCGGTTATGACCTGCAAAACGCCCTGCGCGAGGCCTTGCTGGCGCGTGGTATTCACAAGCCGGTCGCTACCCTGGTGACCCAGGTGGAGGTGGATAAAAACGATCCCGCCTTCCTCGACCCGAGCAAACCCATCGGCGGTTTCTTCAGCAAGGAGGAGGCTGAGGCATTGATGGCCAAGGGCGAGCGGCTTAAAGAGGATGCCGGTCGCGGCTATCGCCGGGTAGTGGCATCCCCCAAACCCGTCGATATCATCGAGAAGGAGACCGTCTCTGCCATGCTGGCTGCCGGTCAGGTGGTGATCACCGTCGGGGGCGGCGGCATTCCGGTGCTGCGCGAGGGCAATCACCTGCGCGGTGCCAGCGCGGTGATCGACAAGGATTGGGCCAGTGCCAAGCTGGCGGAGCTTATCGACGCCGACATGCTGATCATCCTTACCGCGGTAGAGAAGGTCGCCATCAACTTTGGCAAGCCGGATGTGCAGTGGCTCGATCAGCTGAGCGTGGCCGATGCCAACAGCTTTATTGCACAGGGGCAGTTTGCCAAGGGTTCCATGCTGCCCAAGGTGGAGGCGGCGCTCTCGTTCGCTACCTCCATGCCGGGGCGCAAATCCCTGATCACCTTGCTGGAGAAGGCCGCCGACGGCATTGCCGGCAAGACAGGAACCCTTATCTGCCGCTAGACGTTCCAGCTCGGGTTGAGTGTGATTGTGGGGGCCGTCGGCCCCCTTGTTCATTTCGGGGCGGCCATGGTCAGCAGAGGATGGGAGGCGTAAGATGGCCGCCTTCAAGCGCGGGCAAGACGCCGAGAGCAGATCAGGCGCAATGAGTGACAAGAGGTGAGTAGCAAACAAATGAGCGGAAAGATCAATATGGCGGCGCTGGTGGGATTGATCCTGCTCACCGCCATCTGGAGTTACAGCTGGATCGTGATGAAGCAGGTGATGCTCTACGCGGGGGCCTTCGAGTTCACCGCCCTGCGCTGCTTGTGCGGATCTCTGGTTCTGCTGCTGGTATTGGCCCTGCGCGGGCGCCGTTATCTCAAACCCACCCCGTTTCGCTATACCCTCGCCATCGCCCTGTTCCAGACCTGCGGCATGGTGGGGTTGGCCCAGTGGGCGCTGATCAGCGGCGGGGCGGGCAAGGTGGCTATTCTGAGCTACACCATGCCGTTCTGGGTGGTGATCTTCGCAGCACTCTTTCTCGGCGAGAGGATGCGCAAGCTCCACTATCTGGCGGTCGGGGTGGCCGCCTGCGGGCTGCTGCTGGTGATCGAGCCCTGGCAGCTGCATCTCGATTCCATGAAGAGTGCGCTGCTGGGGATTGCCTCCGGCATCTGCTGGGGGATCAGCGCCATCATCGCCAAGCGGATGTATGCCCGCCATCCCGCGGTGGATCTGATGTCCCTCACCACCTGGCAGATGATCTATGCCACCATGGTGATGGCCGTGGTGGCGGCGCTGGTGCCGGAGCGACCCATCGACTGGCAGCCCTATGTGTTTGGCGCGCTCGCCTACAGCGCCATCTTCGCCACGGCGCTGGCCTGGAGCCTCTGGCTGTTTGTATTGAAAAAGCTGCCGGCCGGGATCGCCAGCCTCAGCACACTGGCGGTGCCGGTGAGCGGCGTGCTGCTCTCCTGGTGGCTGCTTGGTGAAAATCCGGGGCCGGTGGAGGGGAGCGGCATCGCCCTTATCGTATTGGCGCTTATCGTCATCAGCCGCAAGGGCAAGCGCTCTGTAATGTCGGTGGCGGGGGAGACCCGTATCAAGCACGGCTGAGTCGATTGTCGGCAACGAAATAAAAAGGGCCTGCCATCATGGCGGGCCCTTCTGGTTTTAAGAACACTCTCTTATCTGCGCTGGGCCAGATGCATCATGGCCTCCAGCACGGCGCCGCCGATGGCGCGTGCCTTGTCCGATACCGTAGTGGCGTCGGCCCGCTCGCCTCTGGGGTCGATGTCACCGATCTTGAAGCCGACGGTCACCTCGATGCCATCGCTGAGCAGACCTCGCACCATGCCGGAGAGCGGCGCGATAATGGGGGCGTCCCCCACATGGGCGATCACATCCCCCTCCTGCACCAGATCACCGAGCTTGATCAGACTCTTCATCACCCCTGCGACAGGGGCGCGCACCACCCGGCGGGCGGAGTGTCCCTCGATCACTCCGGGAATGCCGGTATTGGGCTGGGCAGGGCCCTGATAGATGACCCGGCCCAGATGATGACCGCGGTTGGTCTCAATGACCGCATCGCAGTCGCGTCCCGCCTCAAACCCCGGGCCGAGGGCCACCGTAATGGGGGCCATCTCCTTGTGGGTGCCGAGATTCTGCTTGGCGAGGATGGCATCCACCAGATAGCGGGGCTTGAGCTCGGCGAGGGTGGCACAGTCGGGGTCAACCAGTAGCGGAATGACTCCCCGATCCAGCTGCTCGAACGCCTGCTCGACGCTCTCGACCCGCTTGGCACGCACTCCCTCGACCCTTGTTTCACCGTCGAACATCCCCTGAGCGAAGGCGACAGTGCGGCGGATCACTGTGGGCTTGTCGAGATCCAGCATTACCACCTTGAAGCCGGCATTGTGCAGGCGCAGCGCCACCCCGGTGGCGATATCGCCTGATCCGCGCATCACCACCAGCTGATCCCGCTTGAGGCGCACATCATCCTGCATCAGACCGCCTGCCTTGCCGTTTTTCACCTGCAACAACTCGGCGAGGATGCTGATGGCGATCTCCTCGGGGGTTTCGGCACCTATGTTGTAACCGATGGGGGCGTGCAGCTGCTGCAATTGATCCTGGCTCACCCCTTGCTGGCGCAGTGCCTGGGTGAAGGTCTGCACCTTGCGCTTGCTGGCGAGCAGCCCCAGATAGGCGAGGGGACGGCTGATGAGCCGATCCAGCGCCTCCTTGTCCTGATGGTTGGTGGCGATGATGACGAAGTTGGCGGGCTCGATGGCCAGTTTATCGATCACCGCGCTGATGGTATCGGCCTGCACCAGATGGGTACCGGCGGGGAAGAGGTCAGGGTTGAGGCTCCCCTCGAAGCAATCCCCTACATGGACATCAAAGCCGAGCGGCGCCGCAGCATGGGCCACAGCCCGGTTGACGTGGCCGGCACCAATGAGCACCAGCCGTGGCCGCAGACCATAGACATCGATATAGACCGACATGGCACCACCGCAATCCGACCCGACCGCATGCTCACCGTTGCGCGCCATCCGGCCGTGGAAGATGCGGGGCTTGCGCTCGGCAATGGCGGCCATCGCTTCCTCGATCACCAGCCGCTCGATCATGCCGCCGCCGATGGTACCGAGGATCTGGCCATCGGCCATCACCAGCATCTGGGCCTGATGGCGCGGGGTGGAGCCCCGGCTCTCGATGATCTGGGCCATGGCAAACGGAGTGTTCTCCTGTTCCAGTCGGGCTGCGTGTGCAAACAGATTCATAAGGTACCTCTTTTCATCCTTAAAACGTCAGGGGTGAGGCTAAAGCGCCTCCCCGTGCGGAGCTGTGCAGATCAGGTGACGGATGGGGGGAGATTCGCGCACGGCCCCCTGCCAGATGGCGTGGATCTCGGGGTGGCGGCTCTGCAGCTTTATCAATTCCGCCAGCCACGACGCCTCATTTTGATAATCGCCATTGATAAACCAGATCCGGCGCGCCCCGGGCGGGGTGCCCTTGAACACCCCCTCGGGGTGGCAGAGCAGCCTGTCAAACAGTGCCCAGTCCAGTGGCTCACCCGCTGCAATCCCGCACAGGGCCTGCAATTCAGCCCAGCGGTGGATCTGCGCCGGTTCGGCATTGGCTCCCACCATGGCGCCTCCCAGCAGGGCGATCACCCAGTCACTCTGGTGTGGAATGCAAGGTTCGTGCAAAGCGGGCACTTTCAATAACTTGTGATGGGCGCCATCCGCTTCGACCAGGATGAGATCGAAGCGCTGCTGTCCTTTGAGCAGGTCGATTTGGCGCAGATCCGGCCCTGCAACCTTGCCGGTGCGCTCGTCGAGATGGCTGAACAGGGCAACCAGGGTCGGGCCATCCGGCAGAGCCTGACAGCGGGTAAGTTGACGAACGGGATCCGTCTCGATAATCAATTCCCGATAGTGTGACGGGGCTGGCAGAAACATCCGGGTGGTGGTGGTAATTAGCACCCTTTTACCCTGCTTATAAAAATATTCCGCAAGCCAGAACAGGGTGCTGGTTTTTCCGCCGGCACCACAAAGGCTAATTAGCGTGGTATGGTTGTCACTATTTTCAAGCAGTGGATTTAAAAGCGAACCAATATCCGGAAACGCGTGAATAACAGAGTGTGGCAAGGACATGGCAATGACCGAAATAAATAGCGAGGTGAATGAAAAGGTGCAGGCTCGGGGGCGTGAACAGTGTGACTGTATAATTACCGCAGCAGGTTTGTCATCCCGCATGGGGGCATGGAAAATGATGCTACCTTATGGCTCTGGGACAATTCTTGATGCAAGTCTCAAAAATGCCCTGGCCTTCTGTTCCCGGATTATTTTGGTCGTGGGCCATCGCGGGGCCGAACTCGCTGCCTGTTATGGGAATCGCCCCGACATTCTCATCGTCCATAACCCTGACTATGAGTTGGGGCTGGGCAGTTCCATCCGCTGCGCTCTGGCGGCCAGCAATGCTGACTACCTCTTTATCAGCCACGGGGATCTGCCCTGTATCCCGTGCGAGGTCTATCAGCAGTTGTGGCAGGCGCGCGGAGAGCTCGCCCTGTTCCCGAGCTTTGAGGGGGAGGCGGGTCATCCGGTATTGCTGCCAAAATCCCTCGCAAGGGAGCTGGCTGCCGCGCCGGCACAGGGTTCGGTGCGCCGCTGGTTGCTACAACGTCCCCATCGCACCATACCGGTCGAGAGTCCTGCCATCCTCTTTGATATCGATACCCCCGAGCGCTATCAGGCGCTGATCCGTGGCGAACTGGAGCTGCGTGCTGCCGACGAGTTTACGACCGAGCAGGGCTGAGTCGCATCGTTGGGGCCCACCTCCCTCTGCGTGCAATGGCAGCCAGCGGGGCGGTAACGCCGAGTCATCTCGCAGCCTTTGGATAAACCGAAATAGCGACGACCGCCTTTTATATAGCAGTGACTTTTAAGCAAACCCCGGCCATATTGGCCGGGGTTTGCTTGCGATAATGCTGGATGATTTTTACCCTATCAAAGTGATATTTATCGCTGCCGATTTGATACTTCTCTTTTTTCTCTGGCATTGCCTTGAATAAAATTTCAAGTGAGTGAGAACCACTCTCATTAATCATAATGGAGACATGCCAAACCGCCTTCATTAATTCGAGCCATCTCACGCTTTTACCCTAAAAAATAGTTTTGCCGATGGAGTGGCCTGATAGTTGCTCCTCTCCTTGCCAAGGGGTAATGCCCGTGCGGGATACCCCATTTATTCATGCTGCCAATGCGCAGAACAGCTGCAAGGAGATAGCCATGGGCGATATTATGCGACCCGTTCCCTTCAAGAACCTTCTGACCCGTATTTTTGCGGAATATAAAGAGAGTCAGACTATTTTCGGTATTCCCGCCGCACAATTTTATCGCAAGCAGGACGAGCGCAAGATCAAGGTGTTCGGTGAAACCTGCGAGACCCCCATTGGCCCGGCAGCCGGCCCTCATACCCAGTTGGCCCAGAACATCGTCACCTCCTGGCTGACCGGCGGGCGCTTTATCGAGCTCAAGACGGTGCAGATCTTGGACCGTCTCGAACTGGAAAAGCCCTGCATCGATGCCGAAGATGAGTGTTTCAACACCGAGTGGTCTACCGAGTTCACCCTGCCCAAGGCGTTTGACGAGTATCTGAAAGCCTGGTTTGCCCTCTACCTGCTGGAAGAGGTGTTCGATCCCCGTCTCGACGGAGAGGCCAAGTCATTCATCTTCAACATGAGCGTGGGGTACAACCTCGATGGCATCAAACAGCCACCGATGCAGCATTTCATCCACAGCCTGATGGATGCCAGCAGCAGTCCGAAATTTGCCGAGTACCAGCAGGTGGTACGTGACCTCGTGGCCGACGAGCAGTTTATCGCCGAGCTGGGACTGGGGGCGCGCCGCGCTCGCCTGCAACAGCTGGTGGATCGTATCCCGGCCAATCTGGTGCACGGCGTCACCCTCTCCACCATGCATGGCTGCCCGCCCAACGAGATTGAGGCCATCTGCCGCTACATGCTGGAAGAGAAGGGGCTCAACACCTTCGTCAAACTGAACCCGACCCTGCTGGGCTACCCGCGGGTGCGCGAGATCCTCGATACCTGCGGCTTTGATTACATTGGTCTGAGCGAAGAGTCGTTCGATCACGACCTCAAGCTGGATCAGGCCAAGGCGATGCTGACCCGCTTGATGGCGCTGGGGGCCGAGAAGGGGCTCACCTTCGGGGTCAAGCTGACCAATACCCTTGGCACCATCAACCGCAAAGGGGCACTGCCGGGGGATGAGATGTATATGTCCGGCCGGGCGCTGTTCCCCCTCTCCATCAACGTGGCCGCCGTGCTGTCCCGCGCCTTCGATGGCAAGCTGCCCATCTCATACTCGGGCGGTGCCAGCAAGTTCAACATCGCCGAGATCTTCGAGACCGGTATCCGTCCCATCACCATGGCCACTGATCTGCTCAAACCGGGCGGATACCTGCGCCAGATTGAGTGCCTCAAAGAGATCGACGCCTCTGACAGCTGGGGCATGACTCTGGTGGATGTGGCCAAGCTGGAAGCGCTTGCCGCCAAGGCGCTCACCATGGATTACACCCAGAAGGAGTGGAAGTCCGAGGATCGCATCGAAGTGGGTGGCGGCCTGCCGCTGACCGACTGCTACGTGGCGCCCTGCGTCACCGCCTGTGCCGTGCATCAGGATATCCCCGAGTACATTCGCCTGATGGGCGAGGGGGAGTATGTGGCGGCCCTTGAGCTGATTTATCAGCGCAACGCCTTGCCCGCCATCACCAGCCACATCTGTGATCACCAGTGCCAGTACAACTGCACCCGTCTCGACTACGACAGCGCGCTCAATATCCGCGAGCTGAAAAAAGTGGCGCTGGAGCGCGGCTGGGAAGGGTACAAGGCCCGCTGGCACAAACCGGCCGGCAGTGGTGACAAGCATCCGGTGGCGGTCATTGGCGCCGGCCCGGCCGGTCTCTCCGCCGGTTACTTCCTGGCCCGTGCCGGCCATCCGGTCACCGTGTTCGAGCGCGAAGCGGATGCCGGTGGTGTGGTCAAGCACATTATCCCCGAATTCCGCATTCCGGCCGAACTTATCCAGCATGACATCGACTTTGTTGCCGCCCACGGGGTCAAGTTCGAGTTTGGCTGCGATCCGGCGCTCACCGTCGATAAGCTGCATGCCCAGGGCTTTACCTATGTTTTTGTTGGCATCGGCGCCGACAAGAATGGCGGCATGCGCCTCGAGGGGGGTCACGAGCGGATTTACAAATCCTTCCACTTCCTGCGCAGCTTCAATCAGGGCAAACCGCTGCCGCTTGGCCGCCATGTGGCGGTGATCGGTGCCGGCAACACCGCCATGGACTGTGCCCGCGCTGCCCTCAAGGTGCCCGGTGTCAGTGATGTGACCGTGATCTACCGTCGCAGCGAAAAAGAGATGCCCGCCTATCGCGAGGAGTATCTGGAAGCGGTGGAGGATGGGGTGCGTTTCTGCTTCCTCACCAATCCGGAGCGCTTTGAGAAAGATGGCAAGCTCACGGTGCGGATGATGGCGCTGGGGGAACCTGACGAGCAGGGCCGCCGCCGTCCGGTGCCCACCGAGCAGACCGAAGTGATGCAGATGGATGCCCTGATCACCGCCATCGGCGAGCAGCCTGATTGCGACGTTTTGAAAGCGATGGGCATTCCCTTGGGCAGCGATGGCTGGCCCGAGGTGGATGGCCAGACCGGCGAAACCAGCCGTCGCAACGTCTTCCTCATCGGTGACGT
The DNA here is from genome assembly GCF_963866575.1 of Aeromonas sp. L_1B5_3. Classification (NCBI taxonomy): domain Bacteria; kingdom Pseudomonadati; phylum Pseudomonadota; class Gammaproteobacteria; order Aeromonadales; family Aeromonadaceae; genus Aeromonas; species Aeromonas sp. L_1B5_3. Next base: position 151,507 of record NZ_CAWMDN010000114.1, on the reverse strand, counting down.
GCAGAGCGGACCATCCTCCATCGTCGGTGCCATCGGTGGTGCCCGCCGCGCCGCGGATCTGGTGCTCTCTCGCGAGCATATCGCCAGCCAGCAGAGTGACGTGACCATCCAGCCGTCGGGCAAGGATGAGATCTACCGTCGCAAGGGGAGCATCGCCGTCACCATGGTTGACAAGAGTGAGCGCGATGCCTTCGTAGCGCAAGAGGCGCACCGTTGCCTCGAGTGCAACTACCTCTGCAGCAAGTGCGTGGATGTCTGCCCCAACCGGGCCAACGTCGCCATTGCGGTGCCGGGCTTCAAGGATCAGTTCCAGACCCTGCACCTGGATGCCTACTGCAACGAGTGTGGCAACTGCGCCCAGTTCTGCCCGTGGCAGGGCAAGCCCTATCAGGACAAGGTCACCATCTTCAGCCTGCCCGAGGACTTCGACAACAGTCGCAACCCCGGGTTCTATCTGGCGGATGGTGGCGAACTGCGGGTGCGTCAGGATGGCGAGACCTATCGCCTGACCATAGACGCCCAGAGCCGGATCAAGGATGCCCCCGAGGCGCTCGCTGACATGTGCCGCATCATCAGCCATGTCCATGCTCATCACCACTACCTGCTGGGGGCCGTCGAGGCCTGAGCGAACCACGAATAAGCGAAGGAGCAAACCATGTTTATTCTGAAGAACGTCACCGCTGTCCAGCTGGAGCCGACCCGGGTGCTGGAAGGGGTGGATATCGCCATCGAAGGATCGCTTATCAAAGCGGTGGGGCCCAATCTGCGGGCCCTCTACCCGGAGGCCAACTATCGGGAGATGGGCGGCAAGCTGGTGATGCCTGGCATCGTCTGTGCCCACAACCACTTCTACTCCGGCCTGTCGCGGGGGATCATGGCCAATATCGCCCCCTGCCCGGATTTTATCTCCACCCTGAAAAACCTCTGGTGGCGCCTCGATCGGGCGCTCGATGAAGAGTCCCTCTACTACAGCGGCCTCATCTGCTCGCTGGAAGCGATCAAGAGCGGCTGCAGTGCGGTGATCGACCACCACGCTTCGCCCAACTTCATCAAGGGCTCCCTGAATGTGTTGCGCAAAGGGTTTATGGAGGCGGGCCTGCGCGGCATGACCTGCTTCGAGACCACGGATCGCAACGGCGGCCTTGCCGAGCTGCAGGCCGGGGTGGAGGAGAACATCCTGTTCGCCCAACAGATCGATGCGGCCAAAGCCAAGGGGAGCGAACCCTATCTGGTGGAGGCTCATATCGGTGCCCACGCCCCCTTCACCGTGCCCGACGAGGGGCTGGCCATGCTGCGCGAAGCGGTACAGGTTACCGGTCGTGGTCTGCATATCCATGTGGCGGAAGACCGCTACGACATGGCCCACGGTCACCACCACTATGGCAAGGAGCCCATCGCCCGGCTGGACGAGTTTGGCCTGATCGACAGCAAGACCCTGATCGCCCACGGCATCTACCTGAGCCCGGCTGACATCGAGCTGCTCAACAGCCGCGATGCCTTCCTGGTGCACAACGCCCGCTCCAACATGAACAACCACGTGGGCTACAACATGCACCTGCCGGAGTATCGCAATCTGGCGCTCGGCACTGATGGTATCGGCTCCGACATGCTCGAAGAGCTCAAGTTCGCCTACTTCAAACACAAGGATGCCGGCGGAGCGCTCTGGCCCGACAGCTTTGCCCGCTTCCTCTGGAACGGCAACACCCTGCTGGAGCGCAACTTCGACGCCAAATTTGGCCGCCTGGAGCCGGGATACAAGGCCGACCTCACCATCTGTGATTACGCCGCACCGACCCCGCTGGCGCCGCGCAACCTCGGCGGCCATCTCGCCTTTGGCATGGGCTCTGCCAGCGTTAACAGCGTGATGGTCGAGGGGCGCATGGTCTATCAGGACCGCGAGTTCGCCTTTGACGTCGAGCCCATTTATCAGCAGGCGAGCAAGGTGGCGAGCCGCCTGTGGCAACGGATGGATCAGCTGGCCTGAGGCCCCCCTCCGTACGTTTGGACTGGATTGCCCGCCCTGTGGATTTGCCCGGCGGCGGGCTGCAAGAGTAAGGACGACACATGATTGAGCAATTCTTCCGACCCGAGCAACTGGGTCAGGCTTTGGAACTCAAGGCCCGCTTTGGCAACGACGCCGTCTACATGGGGGGCGGCAGCAAGCTCAACGCAGCCCCGACCCGCACCGACAAGAAGGTCGCCATCTCGCTGGACAAGCTCGGACTTGGCCAGATTGAGCAGCAGCACGGTCAACTCCACATCGGCGCCACCATCACCCTGCAAGCCCTCAAAGATGACCCCCGTACCCCAGCCGCCCTGTGCGAGGCGCTGGGGTTTGTCTACTCCCGCCATCTGCGCAATCAGGCCACCATTGGCGGCGAAATTGCTTGCCAGCAGCAGGACTCCCCGCTGTTGCCGGTACTGCTGGTACTCGAAGCCGTGGTGGTGCTGGAGAACAATCAGTTGCAACCCATCGATGCCTATCTGGCGGGCCAGCGCAAGGAGCTGGTGCTGGGGGTGGTGCTGCCGGAGCCCGCGCTGCGCTGCGCCACTCGCCGCATCAGCCGTAACGCCGACGGTCTGGCGGTAATGACCGCCGCTGTGGCCCTCGATGCCCTTGGCGAGATGCGGGTCGCCGTTGCTGGCGTTACGCCGCAGCCGATGCGCCTGCGTGATGTGGAGCGCCGCGATCTGCACGATGCCGCACTGGAGGCGGCCGTGAGCGAGCTGGTTGCACCGCGCGAGGATCTCGGCGGCAGCGTGACCTACAAGCGCTATATCAGCGGGGTAGTGGTGGCGGATCTGCTGGTCGAGTGCCAGCAGCAGGAGGTACAGGCATGATGGAACTCAACTTCACACTGAACGGTGCCCTGCGCACTGTCATCACCCCGGCTGGCGAGAATGCCCAGCGGGTGCTGTTCAACCAGTGCCGGATGCACTCGGTGCGCAACAGCGACGACGGTTTTGGCTTTGCCGGCTCCGACGTCATTCTCTTCAACGGCAAGATGATCAACGCCTCCCTGCTGATCGCAGCACAACTGGATGGGGCGCAGGTGCGCACCGCCGAGTCGCTGGGCAGCTGGAACCAGCTCAGTCTGGTGCAGCAGGCGATGGTGGATGTGGGCGTGGTGCAGTCCGGCTACAACGATCCGGCTGCGGCGCTCATCGTCACCGACCTGCTTGATCGCCATCCCGAACCGACCCGTGATCAAATCGATGACGCGCTCTCGGGCCTGTTTCACCGGGACGGCGGCTACCAGCAGTTCTATCAGGCCATCGAGCTTGCCAGTTCACGGATGAAGGATCCCGATTACCTGTGCCAGATTGCCCCCGAGTTTCGCGACGATCTGCGCCATATCGGCAAGAGCTGCCCGAAAGTGGACGCCGCCAAGATGGTGCAGGCCAAGCCCTGCTACGTGGAGGATCGGGTCACCGAGGATGCGCTGGTCATCAAGATGCTGCGCAGCCCCCATCCCCATGCGGTGATCACCAAACTCGACGTGAGCCGCGCCGAAGCCATGCCGGGCGTCGTGCATGTGATCACCCACCTCAACTGCCCCGATATCTACTACACCCCGGGTGGCCAGAGTGCCCCCGAGCCGTCACCGCTGGATCGCCGCATGTTTGGCCGCAAGTTGCGTCACGTCGGTGACCGGGTGGCCGCCGTGGTGGCCGAGAGCGAAGCCATCGCATTGGCCGCGCTCAAACTCATCGAGGTCGAGTATCAGGTGCTGCCGGCGGTCATGAGCATAGACGAGGCGATGGCCCCCAATGCACCGTTGGTGCACGACGAGCCCATCGTCTACATGGCCGGGGCACCGGCGGATCTGGAGCAGCAGAACGCCTGCTCGGTGCGCCGTGGCGACGAGCACATGATCATCAACTTCCCCATCGGTTCCCGTCCGCACGAGAACCTGGCCGCCAGCGTCCATGGCCAGATCGGCGATGTGGCCAAAGGCTTTGCCGAGGCGGACGAGATTGTCGAGCGCACCTACGAATCGACCCAGGCCCAGCAGTGCCCGACCGAGCCACACATCTGCTTCACCTACATGGATGGCGACCGTCTGGTTATTCACGCCTCTACCCAGGTGCCGTGGCACGTGCGCCGTCAGGTGGCGCGCATCGTCGGCATGAAGCAGCATCAGGTGCATGTGATCAAGGAGCGGGTAGGGGGCGGCTTTGGCTCCAAGCAAGATATCCTGCTGGAAGAGGTGTGTGCCTGGGCGACCAAGGTTACCGGCCGTCCGGTCACCTTCCGCTACACCCGTGAAGAGGAGTTCATCAGCAACACCTCCCGCCATGTGGCCAAGGTGAAGGTGAAAGTGGGGGCCAAGAAAGATGGCACCATCACCGCCATCGAAATGGATTTTCGTGCCAACACCGGCCCTTATGGCAACCACTCTCTGACGGTGCCGAGCAACGGCCCGGCGCTCTCCCTGCCGCTCTATCCGTGCGACAACGTGCGCTTTACCGTCAACACCTACTACAGCAACATCTGCCCGACTGGCGCCTATCAGGGTTATGGCGCGCCCAAGGGCAACTTCGCGCTGACCATGGCCATTGCCGAACTTGCCGAGAAACTGGGCATCGATCAACTCGACATGGTGGAGCACAACCGGGTGCATGAAGGGGACATCCTCAAGGTGCTGGGTGCCATCGGCGAGGGCAAGATGCCTACCTCGGTGCCCCATGCGGCCAGCTGCGCCCTCGAACCCATCCTCAAGCAGGGCCGCGAGCTTATTGAGTGGGATAGCCCAAAACCCGCTGACGGGGATTGGCGGATCGGCCGTGGCGTCGCCATCATCATGCAAAAATCGGGGATCCCGGATATCGATCAGGCCAACTGCATGGTCAAGCTGGAATCTGACGGCACCTTTATCGTCCACTCCGGTGGTGCCGATATCGGCACCGGCCTCGATACCGTGGTGGCCAAGCTGACTGCCGAGGTGCTGCACTGCCCGCTCGGTGATGTGCATGTCATCTCCGGTGATACCGACCACGCCCTGTTCGACAAGGGGGCCTACGCCTCGTCAGGCACCTGCTTCTCCGGCAACGCGGCCAAGAAGGCGGCCGAGAACCTCAAGGAGAAGATCCTGTTCCACGGCGCTGCCATGCTGGGCGAGCCGATAACAGATGTTGAGCTGGCGTTCCCGGGTGTGGTGCGCGGCAAGCTGGGGGAGGTGAGCCTCGCCAAGCTGGCCCACAAGGCCGAGACCGGTACCGGCTTCGGTATCCTCGTGGGCACCGCCAGCTACATCACCTCTGAGCTTGCCTTCCCGTATGGCGCCAACTTCGCCGAGGTGGCGGTCAACGTCAGAACCGGCGAGATCCGGCTCGACAAGTTCTATGCCCTGCTCGACTGCGGCACCCCCATCAACCCGGAGCTGGCGCTCGGCCAGATCTACGGGGCGACCATGCGGGCTATCGGTCACTCCCTGACCGAGGAGATCTGCTACGACGGCAAGGGCATTCCGCTCACCCGGGATCTGAAGAGCTATGGCGCGCCCAAGATTGGCGACATTCCGCGCGATTTTCGGGCCTTCCTGGTACCGAGTGACGACAAGGTCGGCCCTTACGGCGCCAAGTCCATCTCGGAGATCGGGGTCAACGGCGCGGCGCCCGCCATCGCCACCGCCATCCACGACGCCTGCGGTGTCTGGCTGCGCAAGTGGCACTTCACGCCGGAGCAGATCCTGCGCGAGCTGGGCAAGCTGGAGCAAAACGTGTCGGCATAACAAAAGAAAAGGTGAGGGGCGGGCGCCAGCTCGCCCCCAGCGCCTGACGGCGGAATGAGTACTCCGCCTACATTCTGTGTGATGGGACAAACATGATGTCTAAAACAACACGCAAGCACTCGGATCTCATTTACGAGCTGGAAGACAAACCTCCGTTTTATCAAACCCTGATGGGAGCAGTGACCCATCTGCTGGCTATTTTTGTCCCCATGGTGACCCCGGCGCTGATCGTCGGCGGCGCCTTGGGCCTCTCTACCGAGATCACCGCCTATCTGGTCTCCATGGCGATGATCGCCTCCGGTATCGGCACCTGGCTGCAGGTGAACCGTTATGGCCCCATCGGTTCGGGGCTGCTCTCCATCCAGTCGGTCAACTTCTCCTTCGTCACCGTGATGATCGCCCTGGGCGGCGCCATGAAAAAAGATGGCATCCATGAGGAGCTGATTGTCTCGACCCTGCTCGGGGTCTCCTTTGTCGGCGCCTTTCTGGTGATGGGCTCCTCCTTCGTGCTGCCCTACCTCAAGCGGGTGATCACCCCGACCGTGAGCGGGGTTGTGGTGTTGATGATTGGCCTGAGCCTTATCAAGGTGGGGATTATCGACTTTGGCGGCGGCTTCTCCGCCATGAGCAGCGGCACCTTTGGCAAATACGAGCACATAGGGCTGGGGCTTTTGGTGCTCTGCGTCATCGTCGCCTTCAACTGCAGCCGAAGCCCGCTGCTGCGGATGAGCGGCATTGCCATCGGTCTGATGGTGGGTTATGCGGTGGCCCTGATGCTCGGCATGGTGGATTTTTCCGCCCTTGAGAACCTGCCGCTTATTACGGTGCCGATCCCGTTCAAGTACGGTTTCTCCTTCGACTTTCACGCCTTTATGTTGGCGGGCACCATCTATCTGTTGAGCGTGCTGGAGGCGGTGGGGGACATCACCGCCACCGCCATGGTCTCCCACCGGGATATTCAGGGCCCCGAGTTTCAAAAACGGCTCTCCGGCGGTGTGCTGGCTGATGGGTTGGTCTCGGTGATCGCCTCGGCCCTCGGCTCTTTGCCACTCACCACCTTTGCCCAGAACAACGGGGTGATCCAGATGACCGGGGTGGCCTCACGCCATGTGGGCAAGTTTATTGCCGTCATCCTGGTGCTGCTGGGGCTCTTCCCGGTGGTGGGGCGCTTCTTTACCACTATACCGTCACCTGTGATGGGGGGAGCCATGGTCATTATGTTCTCCATGATCGCCATCGCAGGTGGTCGCATCATCATCAGCCACGGCTTCGATCGGCGGGAGACCCTGATTGTCGCCACCTCGCTGGGTCTTGGGCTTGGTGTCTCCTATGACCCGAACGTCTTCAAGGTGCTGCCGGCGGGTATCTACATGCTGGTGGAGAACCCCATCTGTGCCGGTGGCATCACCGCCATCATCATGAATCTGGTGTTGCCGCAAAGCCGCAAACGCAAGGCGGCCGTCAGGGATGCCGAGGCGGTGGAGGTGATCCAGCTGAGCGACAAACCGGATGTGACCTTCACGGCCCGTCCTGTCAGTACCGCGAACCGCCGCGATGAAGAGGCGCTGGCCGATGCCAAACCGGTCGCCGCCGTCCAGGTCGAACGGGTTTGATGGTCACAACAGAACAATAAAAAGTAGGGGAACGAGGTATGAAATACGACAACTCCGTCAAAGCCGTGCGCGGCAGCTTCTTCGACATCACCCGGGTGGTGGATCAGCCCGAGGAGATTGAGTCCAACGCCCGTCTTATCGAGGATGGTCTGCTGATCATTCGCAACGGCTGCATCGACTGGTTCGGCGAGTGGGAGGAGGGGAAAGATCGCATTCCGGCCGAGGTGCGGGTGCGCGATTATCGCGGCAAGATGATAGTGCCCGGCTTTGTCGACACCCATATTCACTATCCCCAGAGCGAGATGGTGGGGGCCTATGGCGAGCAACTGCTGGAGTGGCTAAACCGCCACACCTTCCCGGCCGAGCGGCGTTACAACGATCTCGAGTATGCCCGCGAGATGTCCACCTTTTTTATCAAGCAGCTGCTGCGCAACGGCACTACCACGGCGCTGGTGTTTGGCACCGTTCACCCCGAGTCGGTGGATGCCCTGTTCGAGGCGGCCAGTCGCATCAATATGCGGATGATCGCGGGCAAGGTGATGATGGATCGCAACGCGCCCGACTATCTGCTCGATACCGCCGAGAGCAGCTATGAACAGAGCAAGCAGCTCATTGAGCGCTGGCATGGTAACGGTCGGCTTCTATATGCCATCACACCACGATTTGCACCCACTTCGACATCCGAGCAGCTGACGATGGCGCGGCGACTGCGCGAAGAGTTTCCCACCACCTATCTGCACACCCATCTGTGCGAGAACAAGGAGGAGATCGCCTGGGTAAAATCCCTCTTCCCGGCACACAAGGGTTATCTCGACGTCTATCACCAGCATGGGCTGACCGGTCACAACTGCGTGTTTGCCCACTGCGTCCATCTGGAAGAGCAGGAGTGGGATTGCCTGAAAGAGACCAACTCCACCATCGCGTTTTGTCCCACCTCCAACCTTTATCTCGGCAGTGGCCTGTTCAAGCTGCACAAGGCGTGGCGCAAGCAGGTGAAAGTGGGGATGGGCACCGACATCGGCGCCGGTACCACCTTCAACATGCTGCAGACCCTCAACGAGGCCTACAAGGTGATGCAGTTGCAGGGTGAGCGGCTCTCTGCCTATCAGGCCTTCTATCTGGCGACCTTGGGCGGTGCCCATTCGCTGGGGCTGGACGAGAAAATCGGCAGCTTTGCCGTGGGTAAGGAGGCTGACTTTGTGGTGCTCGATCCGGTCGCCACCCCGCTGCAACAGCTGCGCTACGACAACTCCACCACCTTGCGGGACAAGCTCTTTGTGCTGTTGACGTTGGGTGATGACAGAGCCATCTACCGTACCTATGTGGATGGTCAGCTGGTCCACGAGCGGGGTTAGGGAGAATAAACCGGGCAGGGCAGCAAGCGTGCTGCCCTGCCACGAATACGGAGGCTGGCGTGCCCGTTCGGGGCGCCAGCGCCGCGATACATCAGGGCGCCCCCCTGATGACCAACCTGAAATGGCCCGGTTTTTTGATCAGCAAGGCAAACGTTTGATTTATGCTGCCAGCCCTGGTCTCTGAGTTGCACCTTCCGTGTGCAATGGCAGATCCACAGATCCTGTCGCCATTTCGTGATGAAACATTCAGGCGCTTGTGAAGGAGTTGGGTATGACCCAAGCAAACAGCAGGACAAACAGCGTGGAAGGGCTGGCCAGTCAAGACACCGGCAAGACCGCATCACAACAGCAATCGCTCACCGCTCTCGATCGCTATTTCATGATCAGCGAGCGGGGCAGCAACGTCAGACAGGAGGTGCTGGCCGGGCTCACCACCTTCCTCGCCATGGTCTATTCGGTGATCGTGGTGCCCGGCCTGCTCGGCAAGGCAGGGTTTCCACCGGGCGCCGTCTTTGTGGCCACCTGTCTGGTGGCGGGGTGTGGTTCATTGTTGATGGGGCTCTGGGCCAAGCTGCCAATGGCTATCGGCTGCGCCATCTCGCTCACCGCCTTTACCGCTTTCAGTCTGGTGCTGGGGCAGCAGATCCCCATTCCGGTCGCGCTCGGTGCCGTCTTCCTGATGGGGGTGTTGTTCACTGCCATCTCTGTGACCGGGGTGCGTAGCTGGATCCTCGACAACCTGCCGATGGGGATTGCCCATGGCACCGGCATCGGGATCGGCCTCTTCCTGCTGCTGATCGCCGCCAACGGAGTAGGGCTGGTCATCAAGAACCCGCTCGAGGGGCTGCCGGTCGCGCTGGGGGCCTTTACCTCGATGCCGGTCATCATGACCCTGCTCGGTCTTGCAGTGATCTTCGGTCTGGAGAAGCTCAAAGTCCCGGGCGGGATCCTGCTGGTGATCATCGCCATCTCCATCTTCGGTCTCATTTTTGACCCGGCGGTGAAGTATCAGGGATTGTTCGCTCTGCCGAGTCTCTCCGACGATCAGGGCAAGTCCCTTATCTTCAGCCTGGACATCATGGGGGCGCTCTCGCCGCTGGTGCTGCCCAGCGTGCTTGCGCTGGTGATGACTGCGGTATTCGATGCCACCGGCACCATTCGCGCCGTGGCGGGGCAGGCCAATCTACTGGATAAGGATGGCCACATCATCAACAGCGGCAAGGCGCTGAGTGCCGACTCGGTGAGCAGCATCTTCTCCGGTCTGGTGGGAGCATCCCCGGCCGCCGTCTATATCGAATCGGCGGCGGGCACGGCGGCGGGCGGCAAGACTGGCCTCACTGCCACCGTGGTGGGCGGCCTCTTCCTGCTGATGCTGTTCCTGGCGCCGCTCTCCTATCTGGTGCCGGCCTATGCCACCGCACCGGCACTGATGTATGTGGGTCTCCTGATGCTGAGCAACGTCACCAAGCTCGATTTCAGTGACTTCGTCGGGGCCATGTCCGGTCTACTGTGCGCGGTCTTTATCGTGCTCACCTGCAACATCGTCACCGGCATCATGCTGGGCTTCAGTGCGCTGGTGATTGGCCGCATCTGCTCCAAGGAGTGGCACAAGCTCAACACGGGCACCGTCATCATCGCCCTGGCGCTGGTGATTTTCTATGCTGGGGGGTGGGCTATTTAGGGATAACCCGCCCGTTTCGGGGCTGTCATTGGCAGCCCCGCTTTTCTTTGCCAAACCTGCATGTTCCTTTGATTTTCACCCCGTACCATTTTGATAAATCCCCTTACCAGATTGATAGCGCAGCGGGCACTGGTTGCATCTCGGGGGCTGCTGCTTCGTCTTCGGCAGGCACCTTGCCGGCCAGAAAAAGGGAGACAGATGGGATCCTCTTCACACTTCTTCCCATCGCCGGGGAGAGAGGGGGAAACAGGCGCATATCTTGCTGTTTTTTATCCCGGTTCTGGATTTTTCTTCCCTGAAAAAGGACTTAATCATGTCCATAGGATTACCGCTCAAGCGGGTGGATGCCGAGGCCAAGGTGACCGGCAGTGCCCGTTATACCGATGACAACATCATGCTCGGCATGCGCCACGCCAAGTACGTGCGCAGCAATATCGCCCACGGCAAGGTGCTTGCCATCGACGCCAGCGAGGCGCTGGCGCTGCACGGGGTCGAAGCCGTGTTCACCCACGAGGATGTGCCCACCACCTGTTTTCGCACTGCCGGCCACGCCTGGTCCCTCGATGAGGCCAAGCGGGATGTAAAAGACCGCCGTCTGCTCACCGACCATGTGCGCCACTTCGGCGATGGCGTCGCCATCGTGGTGGCGCGCGATCCGCTGGTCGCCGAGAAGGCTGCCGCCCTGGTCAAGGTGACCTACGAGCCGCTGCCGGTGATGACGGATGCCCACAGTGCGCTGGCCGAGGATGCTTATCCCATCCATCCGAATGGCAACCTGTTGCGGCAAAGCCAGATCCGGGCGGGTGAGCCGGAACAGGCCATTGCCGCTGCGGATCTGCAGTTCAAGGCGCACTATCAGACGCCGGTGGTACAGCATTGCCATCTGGAGACGGTGACCTGCTACGCCTATATGGATCAGCCGGACCACATCATAGTGGTCAGCAGTACCCAGATCCCCCAGATTGTGCGCAGCCGGGTGGCCAAATCTCTCGGTCTGCCCTGGTCGAGCGTGCGGGTGATCAAGCCCTACATGGGCGGCGGCTTTGGTAACAAGCAGGATGTGCTGGAAGAGCCGATGGCGGCATTTTTGAGCTACAAGCTTGGCGGCGTGCCGGTCAAGGTGACTCTGAGCCGGGAAGAGTGCTTCTTTGCTTCCCGCACCCGCCACGGCTTTGCCATCGACGGCACCCTCGGTATCAACCGGGATGGCACCCTCAGGGGGTATCAGCTCGACGTGCTCTCCAACACCGGTGGCTATGCCTCTCACGGCCACTCCATCGCCAGCGCCGGCGCCAACAAGATCAGCTACCTCTATCCGCGCAGCGCCTTTGGCTACGACGCCAAAACCTTCTACAGCAACCTGCCCACAGCCGGAGCCATGCGCGGTTACGGTGCACCGCAGGTGGTGTTTGCCCTCGAATGCATGCTGGATGATGCCTGCGCCGAGTTGGGTCTGGATCCGCTCGAAGTACGCATCGCCAACGTGGCACGCGAGGGGGATGTCAATCAGGTCAACCAGAAGACCATCTACAGCGCAGGGCTCCCTGAGTGTTTGCGCCGGGGTGGCGAGCAGTTCCAGTGGGAACGGCTCAAGGCCGAGTGCTTGGCGCAGGATCCGGCAAGCCGGGTGCGCCGTGGCATCGGGGTGGCGTGTTTTAGCTATGGCTCCAACACCTACCCGGTGGGGGTCGAAATTGCCGGCGCCCGCATGCTGCTCAATCAGGATGGCACCGTCAATCTGCAGATCGGTGCCACCGAGATAGGACAGGGGTCGGATACCGTCTTTGCCCAGATGGCGGCCCAGACTTTAGGCATCCCGTTTGAGCAGATCCGGGTCATTTCGACTCAGGATACCGACATCACCGCCTACGATCCCGGCTCGTTCGCCTCGCGTCAGAGCTATGTGGCGGCCCCCGCCATCCATCAGGCGGCGCTGCAGTTGCGGGCGCGCATTTTGTCGCTGGCAGCCCAGCTCTGCCATCAGGATGTGGGGTCGCTCACCCTGATCGACGGCTACGTGGTGCTTGCTGGTGCGCCGGACAAGGTGTTGATCAGCGTCGCCGAGGTGTCGGTCAACGCCTATTACCACCTCACCATCGGCGGCCAGATCACCTCCGAGGTCTCCCACAAGACCACCACCAATCCGCCGAGTTTTGGCTGCACCTTTGTCGATCTCAGCGTCGATATCGATCTCTGCAAGGTGACCATCAATCGCATTCTCAACCTGCACGATGCGGGCAAGATCCTCAACCCGCAGTTGGCTGAGGGGCAGGTGCATGGCGGTATGGGGATGGGGATCGGCTGGTCGCTGTTCGAGGAGATGATCATCGACGCCAAGAGCGGCGTGGTGCGCAACCCCAACCTGCTCGACTACAAGTTCCCCACCATGCTGGATTTGCCAGAGCTTGAGTGCGATTTCGTGCAGACCTATGAGCCCCAGTCGGTCTATGGCCACAAATCCCTGGGGGAACCGCCTATCATCTCGCCGGGCCCGGCGATCCGTAACGCCATTCGCATGGCGACCGGCGTCGCCATCAACGAGCTGCCTATCACCCCCAAAACCCTGTTTCGGGAGTTTGTCGCGGCGGGTTTGATTGGCGAGGGATCAGGGGAGGAGCAACACCATGTTTGATATTGCCCGTTACTACAAGGCGCACAGTGTGGCCGAGGCGGTCGCCCTGCGTCAGGCTGACCCCGAGGCGCGTCTCTTGGCCGGTGGCACCGATGTGATGATCCAGCTGCATCACCTCAACGCCGCCTATCGCCATATCGTCGATATTCACGACTTGCCCGAGCTCAAAGGGGTGAGCGAGTTGCCTGATGGGTCGATCCGCATCGGCTCTGGCACCACCTTTACCGAGCTCATCGAAAACGAACTGGTGCAGCGCCGTCTGCCGATGCTGGCCGAGGCCGCCACCACCATCGCGGGGCCGCAGATCCGCAACGTCGCCACCTATGGCGGCAACATCTGCAACGGCGCCACCAGTGCCGACTCGGCGGCGCCCACCGTCGCGCTGGAGGCCGAGCTTGAGATTGCTGGCCCTAACGGCACGCGCCGCATCCCCATCGCCGGTTTTCACACCGGCCCTGGCAAGGTGGCGCTGCAACCGGCGGAAATTCTGGTGGCGTTTCATTTCGCCCCGGATACTCATCCCCATGTGGGCTCCCACTACTTCAAATACGCCATGCGCGATGCCATGGATATCGCCACCATCGGCTGCGCCGCCTACTGCCAGATTGAGGATGGTCACTTCAAGAGTCTGCGGCTGGCCTATGGGGTGGCGGCACCGACACCGGTGCGCACGCCACACGCGGAAGCGGCGGCCGAGGGGCAACCCCTGACTCGCGCCACACTGGCAGCGATTGCCGAGGCGGTGGTAGCCGATGTGGCGCCGCGATCCTCCTGGCGGGCAGAGAAGGAGTTTCGCCTGCACCTTATCAAAACCCTGGCGCAGCGGGTGGTCGCCTGCGCAGTCGAACGTGCCGGAGGCAAGATCCTATGATGCAACCGCAATGCTGTCCCGCCGTAGAGATCCAGTGCGAGATCAACGGCAAACCATACTCCTATGCGGTGTCGCCCACCATGTCGCTGCTCCACTTCCTGCGCGGGCAGGGGCTTATCAGCGTGAAAGAGGGGTGCAGCGTCGGTGAGTGTGGCGCCTGTACCGTGCGGGTGAATGGCACGGCTATCGACAGCTGCCTCTATCTGGCGGTGTGGGCCGATGGCAAATCCATTCGCACAGTGGAGGGAGAGCGCAAAGGTAACGAACTCTCCGACGTGCAGCAGGCCTTTATCGAGGAGGGGGCGGTGCAGTGCGGTTTTTGTACCCCAGGTCTCGTGATGGCGAGCGCCGCCCTGCTCGACAAGACCGAGCGCCGTCCGCTGACCGATGCGGAGATCCGCCGCGGGCTGTCGGGCAACCTCTGCCGTTGTACCGGTTATCAGAACGTGGTGCGGGCGGTGAAGAAGTGCTGCAAGGGTTGAGCTGCAGTTTGCATCTTCGGTGACAAAAGCCGCGTAACAAGCGATAAAATCAAAGGCCCGTCTCGCAAGAGGCGGGCCTTCTCTCTTTGAGTCGTTAACCGGGTTGATTACCCTTTTTGCGGCTCGATCACCAGTTTGCCATCCTTGACCGGAATAGTGGGGCCGGGAGCCTGTTTCATCCGGATCACCCCCTCCTGGCCGGCTAGGCGGTAGGTCACGTCATAGCCGATGGTGCGGGTACTGCTATCCTGCACCGTCTTGCAGCGCTGCTCGGTGGTGGTATAGGTGTCGCCCGCCTGCATATTGCCCTGCACCTGATTGCCGGCGTAGCCACCCGCAACCGCTCCGGCGGCTGTCGCAACCTTCTTGCCACTGCCACCGCCAAACTGGTGGCCGAGCACACCACCCAGCGCGGCGCCAACCACGGTGCCGAGGATCTTGTTCTCATCCTGCACCGGTTTGCGGTGGGTGAGCGTGACGTTGCGGCACTCCTGACGCGGGGTCTGGATAGTCTCTGTGACCGGCTTGCTGGCAATCACCTCGGCAAAGGTGGGGGTCGGTGTAAAGAGCGAGCCACTGGCCGCCGCCGACAGAGCCAGTGCGGAAGCGACGCCAATACCGATACCTGCCATCATGGATCTGTTCATTTTGTTGTTCTCCTGCAATGTCCATTCGAGCTGTTCCAATCTGGCGCCATCTTGTCATAGCCGCTGCAGCGGACAAGGCGAGAGGGATGAGGGTGCGACAGCTGGTGACAAGGTCAAAAAACAGCCACTACAAAAAAGTGTCTGACTTTGGCGACAGCGCCGTAAAAATGACCATTTTGGGGATAATGAAAAGGAAATGAGAGGGTGAACAGCCCATTATGAGTCGCATTTTGCAATGAAAAAATGACGATTGTCTGGCAAGTGGCAAACTGCTTCCGCCCGCGAGGTCAAGTGCAGTGGGTAATCCCCAGGATGCTGCTGCCAACTCATTGATAAAACACTGCAGCCAGATCGTCTTTGTGCCGATAAGAGAATACGGCAAGCCTTTTGCTTGGATTGGGGTAAGGAGAGTGGGGCGTTAGGCACCAAGGTGTCACATAAGACAGGAGACCACCTCCGAAACGAAGCAATGAGGGGGAGATATGTCAATGTTACCCAGCTGGATCACCCCGGCCATTCAGGCCAACATCATCACGGTGCAGCAAGCGGAGCGCCTGCTTGCCTCTCTCTACCAGCCACTTGCTGAGCAGGGTGAAGAGTTGCCTGCTGAGCTGGCCGACATCAGTCTCAAACTCTACTGCTTCCGCCAACAGGGGCGGGTACGTCATTAAGACTGACAAAAGAACCCCCCGCGCCTGGCACGGGGGGGAGCACAAAGTTAGCCAATCAGGCCATCATCACCTGCGCCACCAGCATCATGGCGCCAAATCCCAGCACAAAACCCACCATGGGCAGCACGAACCTGACCCACTGATTGAACTGGATGCCGAGCATCTGCAGGGTGACCAACACCAGCCCGGTGGGGGCCAGGAACAGCATGGCGTATTGCCCCCAGTTGTAGGCCGACACCACTATGTAGCGCGGGATCATCACTGTATCCGCCAGCGGCGCCATGATAGGCATGGAGAGCACCGCGAGCCCAGAGGAGGAGGGCACCACCAGCCCCAGTAGGGTGAACACCAGCATCTGCGCCACCGCAAACACCGCGCCGTGCATGCCAGCCACCAGACTGGAGGCATAGGCCAGGATGGTGTCCGAGATCATCCCCTGATCCAGCACCAGATTGACCCCACGTGCCAGCCCGATGATGAGCGATACCGCCACCAGTTCCGACGCCCCCTGGGTGAAGGCTTCGACCGCCTCCTTCTCTTTCAGGCCTGAGATAAAAATGATGACGATGGCGACGGCAAGGAAGGAGGCCGCCATCTGCGGGAACCACCAGCCAGCCATGGATACGCCCCACACCATGAGCGGAAAGGCGAGGATAAACAGGGTCAGGATGATCTTGCGGCGGAGGGTGAAGGGAACCCCTTCATCGAGGGAGCCCTCTTTCAGGAAGCGGGCCCGGAAGCTCTCTCTATCTTCATAGGTGTAGGAGAAGGCCGGGTTGGCCTTGATCTTCTTGCAGTACCAGTAGAGATAACCGATCACCACCAGGGTGCCTACCAGACAGCCGATGGCGCGAAAGATCAGCCCCTCGGTAAAAGGGATGCCGGCGGCGTTGGAGGCGATCACCACCGAGAAGGGGTTGATGGTAGAGAAGGTGGTACCCATGGAGGCGGCAAGGAAGATGGCCCCCACACAGACGATGGAGTCATAGCCGAGCGCCAGAAAGATGGGCACCAGGATGGGATAGAAGGCGACAGCCTCTTCCTCCAGCCCACAGGTGGTGCCCCCCAACGCCATCACAAAGCAGACCAGCGCCACAAACAGGAACTCATTGCCCCGGGTCTTGCGCGACAGCGCCACCAGCCCGGCATTGAAGGCGCCGGTCTTGTTGATGACGCCGATCAGTCCCCCCAGTACCAGAATGAAGACGATGATGTCGGCCCCCTCTATGGTGCCCTTGACCATGCTCACCGCCACGTCGGAGAGCCCCTTGGGCGCTTGGGCCAGTCGCTCATAGGTACCGGGGATAGCGATGGGCTTGCGGATGGTGCCGTTGACGAACTGCTCCACCCCGATATTGATGTCGAGTCTGGTCAGTTCATCCTGAGTGGCGGGCACTCGCCGGGTTTCCCCTTGCGGCGTATTGATGGTCAGCATATGGCTGGCGGCATTATAAGAGAGCTTGGCATAGGCTCCCGCCGGAATTATCCAGGTCAGCCCGATGGCCAACAACATGATCAAAAACAAAATGGTAAACGCGGTGGGAAATTGTCTGCGGGTCTGGGTATTCGGCTCGGCACACATAAAATGCTCCTCGATAAAGCAGGTTAGGGCTCGGCGGAATATCGGGTCGATAGGGTTCCTTCGTCATGCAGCGGGAGTGCGTAAACTCACTGGTTGTGGCGCATCGTATGGCGAGAAATCTGGCCTGATATTGAACATCCGGTAGATTGTTTCACCAAGAAACCATAACCCGCCAAGGGGAAGCATGAACAGCGCTGCGGGCCTGCTTTATGGAAGCCGTCACAAAATATATTTAATGGGAAGTTTGTCATTAATTTACTGGCGATAAAGCGATGCGCTTGTTTATGCCATAAATATCCACGCAAACTATCTTACTTAATAAGTCAATATTGATGCCCCTGCAACCTAATATGGTTTGGTTGCATGCCAATATCAGCGTATTCATTATTTGACGGATTTTATGCTGAGAATATTGGCCGTCGACATTTGTCGTTGAAAAAACAGGCACCAGAATGCAGTTCGGTCAGATTAGCGTCGTCGGTGCAGCGCCTCTAAGACGTTTTGCTAATACCTGTGGCCATCACCTCGCGGTAGGCTGTGATCCCCGATACGAGCACCATCTGGCAGGACGCCAGAGAATGGTTGCCGGCGCTCCCGGGAGCGCACCGCTTTTGCTACCTGCGAGGAAGGAACCCGATGACAGAGCAGAACATCTATCAGCGCGATCTGGAAAGAAATCCCGCCAATTACGAGGCGCTGACCCCCATCAGCTTTCTGGGGCGGGCCGCCCGGGTCTACCCCGACTATCCGGCGCTGATCCACGGCCCGCTGCGCCAAAGCTGGGACGAGACCGCCCACCGTTGCCGCCAGCTGGCCTCGGCCCTGCGGCTTCGCGGTATCGGGGAGGGGGATACCGTCTCCATCGTCGCGCCCAATATCCCGGCGATGTTTGAAGCGCACTTCGGGGTGCCGATGAGCGGCGCCGTACTCAACACCATCAATACCCGGCTCGATGCCGAGTCGATGGCCTTTATCTTCCTGCATGCCCAGAGCAAGGTGGTGCTGGTGGACAGGGAGTTTGGCTCTGTGGTGCGCAAGGCGCTGGATCTGCTGGAGAGCCAACCGCTGGTCATCGCCATCGACGATCCCCTCTACCGGGAGGGGGCGCTTGTCAGTGACCTCGAGTATGAACAGTTCCTTGCGCAAGGGAGTGGCGATGAACCCGGTTGGTTGCCAGAGGATGAGTGGCAGGCCATCTCCCTTAACTACACCTCCGGCACTACCGGCAATCCCAAGGGGGTGGTCTATCACCATCGCGGTGCCCATCTCAACG
Organism: Aeromonas sp. L_1B5_3; assembly: GCF_963866575.1. Taxonomy (NCBI): domain Bacteria; kingdom Pseudomonadati; phylum Pseudomonadota; class Gammaproteobacteria; order Aeromonadales; family Aeromonadaceae; genus Aeromonas; species Aeromonas sp. L_1B5_3. The sequence continues at coordinate 132,965 of NZ_CAWMDN010000114.1, read as the reverse complement.
CCATCAACAATGTGCTCTCCTGGGAGCTGCCCAAACATCCCGTCTACCTCTGGACCTTGCCGATGTTTCACTGCAACGGCTGGTGTTTCCCCTGGACGCTGGCGGCCACCGCCGGGGTGAGTATCTGCCTGCGACATGTGCAGGCGGCCGCCATTTATGAGGCGCTGCACGAGCACAAGGTGAGCCATTTTTGCGCAGCGCCCATCGTACTCAATATGCTCAACAATGCCGATCCGGCACTCAAGCAGGGTCTGGATCACCCCATCAAGGTGATGACCGCTGGTGCTGCGCCCCCCGCCACCGTGATCGCTGGCATGGAGGCGATGGGGATAAACGTGACACATGTCTATGGTCTCACCGAAACCTATGGCCCCTGCGTGTTGTGCGAGCCGCAAAGAAGCTGGCAGGGGCAGGATGCCACGGCGCTCTCCCGCCTCAAGGCACGGCAGGGTGTCGCGTCACCCCTGCAGGGGGAGATGCGGATCATCAACCCGGTCAGCGGCGAGCCGGTCCCCCGGGATGGCAAAACCATGGGGGAGATAGTGCTGCGCGGCAATGTGGTGATGAAGGGGTATCTGAAAAATCCGGTGGCCAGCGCCGAGGCGATGGCCGAGGGGTGGTTTCGCAGTGGCGATCTGGCGGTGTGGCACCCGGACGGTTATGTGGAGATAAAGGACAGGTCCAAGGACATCATCATCTCGGGCGGGGAGAACATCTCCAGTCTGGAGGTGGAAGATGTGCTCTATCGCCATCCCGATGTGGATGAAGCGGCAGTGATCGCCATGCCCGATGAGAAGTGGGGGGAGGTGCCCTGCGCCTTCGTAAAATTAAAAGAGGGGCGAGAGACCACCCAGGCCGAGCTTATCGCCTTTTGTCGCGAGCAGATGGCCCACTTCAAGGCGCCCAAGCGCATCATCTTCACCCCGTTGCCGAAGACCTCCACCGGCAAGGTGCAAAAGTTTGTGCTGCGCAAACAGCTGGGCTAGGCGCCAATAGGGCGTGATTGAAAGCAGTGTGTAATAGGATGGAGAGGTCGGGATAAGAGCAAAAAGGGAGATGACTGGCCAGCCAGCTATCGCGCCTTGCACGCGACGCAGTTGCGGCCGGTCTGTTTGGCCTGATAGAGCATCTGATCAGCGCGGGCGTAGAGGCTCTCCATCAGCTCCCCCTCGCCATTTTCCACCAGTCCGGCACTGATGGTGATGACCAGCTCATCCCCATCGGGCAGGGGCAGCGTGCTTTGCATCACCTGCAGGCGCAGCCGTTCGGCCAGAGATGCGGCAGCCTGGAGGGTGGTGTTGGGCAGTAAAATGGCGAATTCGTCGCCGCCGATACGAGCCAGCACATCTTCGCTGCGCAGCACCGATTGCATCACCCTGCCCAGATGAACCAGCGCCCTGTCCCCCAGGGGATGGCCGAAGCGATCGTTGATGCACTTGAACTGATCCACATCCAGCACCATCAGCACCGAGGTGAGGTGGTGGCGCATGTCCAGACTGAGGTTCTTCTCGCACATCTCGAAAAAGAAGCGGCGGTTGTAGAGGCCGGTGAGGCCATCGCGTACCGACTGCTGGTGCAGCTGCTCCTTGAGCTGGTGCAGTTCGGTGATATCGGAGGAGATACCGATCAGGGTCGGGGTGCCATCCCCCAGCAGAAAGGGCACCTTGACCGACCAGTAGTAGTGCTGATTGCCCTCGATATCGGTCAGCGTCTCTTCTCCGGCTTGCAGTTCTCCCGTTTCGAATACCCGGTTGTCCAGCCGCCACAGCTGGCAGGCGCTGGCGGCCGGGATCACCTCATCATCGCGCCGGTTGATGATCTGCTCGGCAGGAAGGCCAAGCAGGTCGGAGACCTTTTGATTGACGTAAAGAAAGCGGTGCTGGCTGTCTTTCATGTAGATATGGGCATCGACATTGGCGAGGATGATCTCCAGCAACTGGTGCTGCTCGGCCAGGCGGACTTCTATCAGTTTTTGCTCTGTGATGTCGGTGGAGATGCCGCATAGTCCGATAAGTTGTCCCTCACCGTCGTAGAGCGGTTTCTTTACACTCCAGTAAACCCGCTTTTCTCCGGTGAGTTTGAGGTAGTTCACCTCCTCTCTGGCGATCGCAACCTGTTGTTCCAGTACCAGCCGGTCGTTGCGGGAAATGGAATCCGAAATGTGCAGATCGAAGAAGGCACTGTCATCCTGCCCCTGCAACTCTCTCAGTGAGCAACCAAACAGGTCGAGGACTGCCTGATTGGCATAGGTGTAGCGCCCTTCCAGATCCTTGGTAAACATGTAGGCGCCCGTCTCGTTGAAGATAGATTTGAGGTGATCCAACTCGTGCTGCAATCGGGTAGAGAAGGAGGGGGCCTTCATGTTTGTCTGGTCATCCTTGAGCAGAAACGATGGAGTTCGAACAGTGACGAACATTTCCATCAACTGCTTTAAATTAAGCACTATCCCCCTCAATTTTCGCGGATTTTGTGAGGGATCTGCGGTATATCGCACAGTTATTTTCATGTCCTGATATCGAAGGAAATCAGCTGAGTCCTGCATTTTGTGAATGATGGAAGCTGAATGACAACGTGCGTGGGAAGGAGTGGCAAACAAGTAAAAAAGCCGGGGTTTTAATCCCGGCTTTGCAGATGAACACTATTTTTGATGCCGCTCATAAAGTCGCTGCACCACATCCTGTAATCCCAGCCCTTCGTTTTGCAGCAGTACGGTCAGGTGGTAGAGCAGATCGGCGGATTCGTTGATGAGCTCCTCCCGATCCTTGGCCATGGCGGCCAGCGCCACTTCCACGCCCTCTTCACCTACCTTCTGGGCGATGCGCTTGGTCCCTTTGCCGTAGAGGCTGGCGGTGTAGCTGGTGGCCGGATCGGCCCCTTTGCGGGCGGCCAGCACCTGCTCCAGCTCGGCCAGAAAACCGAGGGGGGGCAGCGGGTGGCCATTAAAGCAGGAGGTGGTGCCCTTGTGGCAAGTGGGGCCGACGGGGTTGGCGGCAATCAGCAGAGAGTCCTGATCGCAGTCGGTGCTGATGGCTACGAGGTTGAGCACATTGCCCGAGCTTTCACCCTTGGTCCAGAGCCGCTGTTTGCTGCGGCTAAAGAAGGTGACCTGACCGGTGGTCTGGGTCTTTTCCAGCGCCTCGCGGGTCATAAAGCCCTGCATCAGCACCTCGCCGCTGGCGGCGTGCTGGACGATGGCGGGGATCATGCCATCGCATTTTTCCCAGTCGAGTTGCTCGGCAAGAGGGCGCGCGCTGACGGTTGTTTGTGTGTTGTCTGAGAAGTTATTCACGGATGGCGACTCCTTCGTTTTTCAGCCAGCGTTTCAATTCGGGAATGGGGATAAGGCCCTTGTGGAACACAGAGGCGGCCAGCGCCCCGTCCACATCGGCGAGGGTAAAGGCATCACGAAAGTGCGCCATGGCACCGGCGCCGCCGGAGGCAATCAGCGGCACCTTGCAGACACTGCGCACCAGCTTGAGCTGGTCGAGATCATAACCTTGGCGCATGCCGTCCTGATTCATCACGTTCAGCACGATTTCGCCCGCGCCGCGCTTTTGTACCTCCTGTACCCAGTCGAGGGTGTGCCAGGCGGTGGTGCGGGTGCGGCTCTCGTCACCAGTAAACTGTTTGACCTGATAGTGGCCTGTTTCGGCATCGAAGTAGGAGTCAATGCCCACCACTACGCACTGCACGCCAAAGCGCTCGGCCAGTCGGCTGATCAGGGTCGGGTCGGCCAGCGCCGGAGAGTTGATGGAGACCTTGTCGGCGCCAAATTCGAGGATCTGGCGGGCATCTTCCACGCTTTTAATGCCACCGGCGACGCAGAATGGGATATCGATCACCTCCGCTACCCGGCTCACCCAGCTCTTGTCTACCACCCGGGCATCGCTGGAGGCGGTGATGTCATAGAACACCAGCTCGTCAGCGCCCTCTTCGGCGTAGCGGCGGGCCAACTCGACAATACCGCCCATCACCTCGTGGTTGCGAAACTGCACCCCTTTGACCACCACGCCATCTTTCACGTCGAGGCAGGGGATAATGCGTCTTGCCAGCATCAGTTACCTCCTGTGGTAACGGCCGCGGGAGCTTGCCAGCAGGCGATGGCGTCACCTACCGAGAACTTGCCCTCCAGCAGGGCGCGGCCAAGGATGATCCCCTTGACGCCGGAGCCCTTGAGCGCCTCGATATCCGCGATGCCGCCAATGCCACCGGAAGCCTGAAAAGCCACGCTCGGATAGCGGGCGCAGAGATCACGATAGAGCTCGACGTTGGTGCCAGCCAGGGTGCCGTCACGGCTGATGTCAGTGCAGAGCACGTGCTTGAGACCGGCGGGGAGGAAGCGTTCGATCAGCGCTTCGATGGTCACCCCGCTGTTCTCCTGCCAGCCCGCCACCGCGATATGGCGATTTCCCTGCTCATCGATATTGACGTCCAGCGCCAGCACGATTTGCTCGGGGCCATATTTCTCCATCCAGCTGGCTACCAGATCCGGGGATTTGACGGCGGTGGAGCCAATCACCACCCGGCTGGCACCGGCGGCCAGCAGATCCGCCACATCCTGTTCGGTGCGCACGCCGCCACCGACCTGCACCGGTGCTTCGGTGGCCGACAGCAGTTGGGTCAGCAGGGGCAGCTGGCGCGCCTTGGCATCCTTGGCACCGTCCAGATCCACCAGATGGAGCTGCACCGCCCCCTGGGAGACATATTCATCGAAGCGGGCTTGCGGGCTGCTGCTGTATTCGGTCTTCTGCTCGTAGTCCCCCTGATAGAGGCGAACTACCTGACCGTTGATAAGGTCAATTGCGGGAATGATCATTCATAGCTCCAGAAAATTTTGCAGCAAACGGGCACCGGCTGCGCCTGAGCGCTCCGGGTGGAATTGGGCGCCGAAGAAGTTGCTGTGCTCTGCAACCCCACCGACGATGGCGGTAAACGGCTGGCCGTAGTCGCAGGTCGCCAGCGTCGCTTCGGTCACCTCCAGCGCATAGGAGTGCACGAAGTAGAAGTAGCTGCCGCTCGGGATCCCCTTGAGCAGAGGATGGGTCTCGTCATGCTCAATCTGGTTCCAGCCCATATGGGGCAGCCGCAGATTACCGACCTCCATCAGCCGGATCTTGCCCGGCACTATGCCAAGGCAGTCGATGAGATCGCCTTTACTGCCATCGGCACTCATGCTCTCTTCGGAGGCCTCCGCCAGCATCTGCATGCCGAGGCAAAAGCCCAGCAGCGGCTGTTTGGCGGCGCGAATGAGCGGCACCAGCCCCCGCTCGTTGAGGTTTTTCATGGCGGCCACCGCAGTGCCGACACCGGGCAGGATCAGCTTGTCCGCCTGCTCGATATCGGCTGCCAGGCTGGAGACCTGCGGCCGCACGCCGAGGCGCTCGAACGCCATCCTGACCGAGGCCAGATTGGCGCAGCCGGTGTCGATGATGACCAGCTTCTGCTTGCTCACATCCATCACAGCACTCCCTTACTGGAGGGAAGCTCGCTCCCTTCCACCCGAATGGCCTGACGCAGGGCACGGCCAAAGCCTTTGAACAGCGCCTCCACCTGATGGTGGGTGTTGCCGCTGCCCACCTTCATCTGCAAGGTGATGGCCATGGCATCCGACAGCGAGCGGAAGAAGTGGGGCACCATCTCGGTGGCCATCTCGCCCACATTGTCGCGGCCAAAGCCGCTCGGGCAGTCAAACACGAAGTAGGGGCGACCGCTGAGATCCAGTGCTGTGCTCACTTCCTGCTCGGTCAGCGGACGCGCATCGATCACCGCTTGCACCTCGTCCATCGCCAGCACGAAGCCGAAACGGCCGATACCGCGCTTGTTGCCAAGAGCCTGACGCAGCGCCTGACCCAGCGCCAGCCCCACATCCTCTACCGTGTGGTGATCGTCGATATGCAGATCGCCGCTGACGTTCAGCTTGAGCTGGAAACCGGCGTGGGTGGCGATCTGATCCAGCATGTGATCAAAGAAGCCGATACCGGTGGCGATCTGGTTGCCGCCGCTCTTGTTTGTGGCAGAAGGGTCCAAATCCAGCGCCACCTGAATACGGGTCTCCTTGGTGTTGCGCTCCACCGAGGCTACGCGCCCCTTGGACAACAGCTGATCACGGATGGCGAGCCAGTCGTGATCTTGCGGGTGGTAGCGAATACCGCCAATGCCCATATTCTCGGCAAGCTGCAGATCGGTCTGGCGATCGCCAATCACGAAGGAGTTGGCAAAGTCGATACGACCGGAGGCGAGGTACTCTTTCACCAGCCCGAGATGGGGCTTGCGGCAGCTGCAGCCGTCGGTGGGGAAGTGCGGGCAGATCAGCACCTTTTCCCAGTTCACCCCTTGCGATTCGAACAGGTGCATCATCAGGTCGTGGGGGGGCTGGAAGTTCTCCAGCGGCAGGCTGGCGGTGCCCAGTCCATCCTGATTGGTCACCATCACCAGCACGTAGCCAGCGGCCTGCAACTCGCGCAGCACCGGAATGACCATGGGTTCGAAGCGCAGCTTGGCGAGGCTATCCACCTGCTTGTCGGTCACCGGCTCTTCAATCAGGGTGCCGTCGCGGTCGATAAACAAAAACGGGGTCTTCATCGCTACATCCTTGTCTTAAAAAGAGGGAGAGGGCTGGTCACGCAATACCGCCAGCACGGCATCCATCTCGCCCTGATAGCCGATGGTGACGCGAATGCTGTTGTCCAGACCCGGCTTGCTGGAGAAATCCCGCAGAATGATGCCGGCGGCCTTCATGGCGGCAAAGACGGTGGCGCCATCCACAAAGCGCACCAGCACGAAGTTGCCCTTGTCCTCGAACACTTCCTTCACGCAGGCAAGCTTTGTCAGCTCTGCCTTGAAGGCGGCTTTTTGCTTGTTGAGTTCGACCACTCGCGCTTGCATCAGCTCCAGCCCCATGGGGGAGAGGGCCTGCGCCGCGATCTGGGCGATGGGCTCGGGGATGGGATAGGGGGCGATCACCTTGGCCAGCATGGCGATCACCTCGGGGCTTGCCAGCGTAAAGCCGCAGCGGATCCCCGCCAGAGCAAAGGCTTTGGAGAGGGTGCGGGTCACCACCAGATTGGGGAAGCGGGCCAGCAGGTCCACCACGGACGCCTCGGGGCAGAACTCGATATAGGCCTCGTCCACCACCACGATGGCGCGATCCCGAGCTTTTTCCAGCAGGGCGATGAGGCCGTCGCGACCCACCAGATCCCCGGTGGGGTTGTTGGGGGAGCAGAGAAACACCAGTTTCACGTCGGACAGGCGATCGGCGATGGCGGGCCAGTCCGGTTGGCGGCTGGCGGTCAGCGGCTGTTCGACGATGCCAACGCCACAGGTCTCGGCGCTGATGGCGTACATGCCGTAGGTGGGCGGGCAGATGAGGATCTGATCTTCACCCGCTTCGCTGAAGGTGCGGATCAAGAGCTCGATGGCCTCGTCGGCGCCGCGGCTCACCAGCACCTGATCGGGATTAACCGCGGCATAGGCGGCATAGCCGTTCACCACCTCGGCCGGTTGGCACTCGGGGTAGCGGTTGAGGTGGCTTCCCTCGATGGTGAAGGGATAGGCCTGCGGCGCCTCGTTGGCATTGAGCCAGACGTGGCCCTTGCCGCCGATGCGGCGGGCGGATTGATAAGGGGTGAGGGCCCGCACCACGCGGCGCGCCAGATTGGCAATGCTCATGACAAATCCTTCTGCTGTGCTGTTGGTTGGGGCGCGGTGGCCAGGGCGTTCAACCTGAGGGTGACGGCATTTTTGTGGCCATCGAGCCCCTCGGCCTCTGCGATGCGCTCGACGATAGGGCCAAGGCCGCGAATGCCTTCGGCGCTCAGCTCCTGCACCGTGTAGCGGCGCTGATAATCGGCGAGGCCAAGGCTGGAACAGGTGCGGGCATAGCCATAAGTTGGCAGGGTGTGATTGGTGCCGCTGGCGTAATCGCCGACCGATTCCGGTGTCCATGCTCCCAGAAAGATGGAGCCGGCATTCTCAAGCTGGTCCAGCAGCTCGCGCGGGGCTCGGGTCTGCACAATCAGGTGCTCCGGCGCGTAGGCGTTGGAGATGGCACACGCCTTGGCCAGATCGTCACAGAGGATCACCAGACTGCTGCCGAGCGCCTGCGCGGCGATATCCCGGCGGCTCAACTTGGCCAGCTGGCTCTTGATTTCCCCTGCGATGGCATCGGCCAGCACTGGCGAGGTGGTCACCAGTACGACCTGACTGTCGGGGCCATGCTCGGCCTGGGAGAGCAGATCCGCCGCCACGAAGGCGGGGTTGGCGCTCTCGTCGGCAATGACCAGCACCTCGGAGGGGCCGGCGGGCATGTCGATGGCGGCGCCGCGCCAGTCGCGGGAAACCTGCCCCTTTGCTTCGGTCACATAGGCGTTGCCCGGGCCGAAGATCTTGTCCACCTTGGGAATGCTCTCGGTGCCGTAAGCCATGGCGGCGATGGCCTGTGCACCGCCGATGGCGAACACCTTCTCGACCCCACAGGCGCGGGCGGCAAACAGGATCTCGTCGCTCGCCGGGGACGGAGTGCAGAGCACCACTTCACGGCAACCAGCGATAGCAGCCGGAATAGCCAGCATCATCACGGTGGAGGGGAGCGGCGCGCTGCCCCCAGGCACATAGAGGCCGACCCGGCTGATGGGCTGGGTTCGCAGCTCGCACACCACCCCGGGTTGGGTTTCCACCCGCACTACCTGCTGCAGTTGCGCGGCGTGGAAGGTGCGAATATTGGCAATCGCCGCTTCGATGGCGCTTTTGATGCTGTCCTCCAGCCGCGTGCAGGCGGCTTCAATCTCATCTTCACTAACGCGCAGCTGTTCACGGGGGGCGCGCTCGAAGCGCTGGCTCAGCTCGCGCAGGGCCTCGTCGCCCCGGCTGCGTACCGCTGCGATGATCTCTTTGACCACGGCGCCGATATCGGCCTCGTCATTGAGGGCGGGCCGGGTCAGCACATCGGCCTGCTGGGCGGGGGAGAGGGTCTTCCAGATCAGGGTCTGCATGATATCCCTTCCTTATTCCATCATCTTTTCGATGGGCAGCACCAGAATGGAGCTGGCGCCGAGGGCCTTGAGCTGCTCCATGGTCTCCCAGAACAGGGTCTCGCTGGAGACGACGTGCAGGGCCACCTGATTGGTGTCACCGGCCAGTTGCATGATGGTGGGGCGCTCGGCACCCGGCAGCAGATCGGTGATGGCATCGAGCTTGTCTTTGGGGGCGTGCAGCATGATGTACTTGCTCTCGCGCGCCTGCTGCATCCCCTGAATGCGGGGCAGCAGGGTGTCGATGATCTTCTGCTTGGCATCGGACAAGGGGTTGGCGGCCTGTACCAGCACCGCTTTGGAGCGGTAGATCACCTCTACTTCTTTCAGACCATTGGCTTCCAGGGTCGCTCCGGTGGAGACCAGATCGCAGATGGCATCTGCGAGACCCGCGCGGGGCGCCACTTCCACCGAGCCGCCCAGCATCACGCTCTTGAAGCCAAGACCCTTTTCGTCAAAGAAACGCTTGAGCAGCCCGGGATAGGAGGTGGCGATGCGTTTGCCGGCCAGGCTCTCTGGCCCGGTGTAGGTTACGTCTTCCGGTACCGCCAGGGAGAGACGGCAGCCACCGAAGTCGAGCTGCTTGAGGGTTTTGACCGCAAAGGGCTGACCCTGAGAAGCGCGGATCAGCTGCACCTCTTCCAGCACGTTCTCGCCGATGATACCAAGGTCGACCACCCCTTCCATTACCAGCCCCGGGATGTCGTCATCGCGCACCCGCAGGATATCGATGGGCATGTTCTCGACATGGGCGATAAGGCGCTGCTCGCGCAGGTTGATCTTGAGGCCGCAGCTCTTGAACAGGGCCTGGGAGTCCTGGCTAAGACGACCGGACTTTTGCATGGCGATACGCAGACGTTGTGTTTCCATTGCTCGATTTCCTTCTAGTCAAAAACGAAAAAACCCTCGGAAGTGGGTGCTTCCGAGGGTTTATGAATCTTGCGGTCCTTTTGGAAGTCACCAGTAACGTGTCTTCCAGCAGTCAACCTCCTGAAAGACTATTCGGGATGATGATGGTGGTGATGAGTCTTCAGGCTGGTGAACTGCATGTAATCAATCCTTTACAAATAAGATGTCGTTGTTGACGCCCGATTTAAACTACCTGCCTTGACGGAAAAAGCAACCGGAAAATGTAATTTGGTCGATTAAAGTTGAGAAAACGGTTTTCTGGTCGATAACTAGGCAATAACCCCTTGCAGGAGTTCGTATCATGCCCAGCCAGGACCTGTTGTTCCCCATTTTGCCCCGGGCCCCCGCCACCCCCGGTAGCGAAGAGATCAAGCGGGAAGTGAACCAGATCAGCAAGAAGCATCAGCTGCGCAAGACCAGCACCGACAACAGTGACTCCCAGCAGCGCGAGCAGGCTTATAGCCAGAAAAAGCACGATCAGCAGAAGGTGGAAGAGAGTGATCACAAGCCGGATCCCGACCACCAGATCGATCTCTTCGTCTAAGCAGATTATCTGTCCCGCTTTTGCCGCACTTTTGGCATAATGGCCGCTTTGACCGCGGGACGCTCCTTTGACCATCCAGACCCTGTTCAAGCCAGATGGCCCTCTGGCCAGCCATATCGACGGTTTCAAAGCTCGCGCTCCCCAGCTGGAGATGGCCGAGGCGGTCGCCCGCGCCATCAAGAGTCATGGTCGCTTGCTGGTGGAGGCGGGGACAGGTACCGGCAAGACCTACGCCTATCTGGTGCCTGCGCTGGAGTCCGGCAAACGGATCGTGATCAGCACCGGCTCCAAAAACCTGCAGGAGCAGCTTTTCTATCGGGATCTCCCGACCATCACAGGCGCTCTCTCCTATACCCCGCCGGTGGCCCTGCTCAAGGGGCGCAGTAACTATTTGTGCATCGAGCGGATGAACCGGCTCTTGAGCGAATCCCATCTGCAAAAACCGGAAGTGCTCAATGATCTGGTCAAGGTGAAGTCCTGGTCCACCGCCACCGACAATGGAGACGTGGGGGATATTCCGGGGCTGCAGGAGAACGCCGAGATCCTGGCTCACGTCACCAGCACCAATGAAAACTGCCTCGGTCGCGATTGCCCCTATTACGACGACTGTCATCTGGTGGTCGCCCGTCGCCGCGCCATGGACGCCCAGGTAGTGGTGATCAACCATCACCTCTTCTTCGCCGATATGGCGGTCAAAGACACCGGATTTGGTGAGCTGGTACCGGAAGCTCAGGTCTATGTGTTTGATGAAGCCCATCAGCTGCCGGAGATCGCCACCAGCTACTTTGGCAAGTCGGTGGGCAGCCGTACCATTCTGGATCTGGCACAGGATATCCAGCTCGCCTATCGGGCCGAAGCTCACGATATGGCCCAGCTCGGCAAGGCGGCTGACCGGCTCGCTATTGCCAGTCAGGATCTGCGGCTCGCTTTTGGGGTGGATGGAGGTCGCGGCAATACCCGCGACATGCTGCGCCAACCGCTCTGGGGCCAGGCACTGGCTCGTCTTAACGATGCCATCGGGCTCTGCTATGAAGTGTTGAAGCTGGCGCTGGGGCGGGGTGAACAGCTGGATCACGCCTTCGAGCGGATCAGTGAGCTGCGCACCCGCCTTGGCGAGGTGCTGGCGGTCAATCAGACCGGATTCTCCTACTGGTATGACTGCTCACGGCTGCACTTTACCCTCAACCTGACGCCGCTCTCGGTAGCCGAGCGCTTTGGCTCCGAGGTGCTACGCCCCGAAGTGGCCTGGGTCTTTACCTCTGCCACCCTGACTGTCGATCAGCGTTTCGATCACTTCAAGGCCGAGCTGGGACTGGCGGGCAGCGCCGAGCTAATCCTCGATAGTCCGTTTGACTATGGCGAGCAGGCACGGCTCTGCGTGCCCCGCTATCTGCCCGAGCCCAACGCCTTTGGCCGCGGCGAGCAGCTGGCCAATCTGATGATCCCGCTGATCAACAAGACGCCGGGCGGCTGTTTCTTCCTCTGCACCAGCCATCAGGTGATGCGTCAGGTAGCCGAGGTGCTGCGTCGGGAGATTGGCCGTACCGTCTTGCTGCAGGGAGAGGACAACAAGCAGCGGTTGCTCAAGGAGTTTGTCGAGAATGGCCGCGCCGTGCTGGTGGCGACCAGCAGCTTCTGGGAGGGGATCGACGTGCGAGGCGCTGCGCTCTCCTGTGTTATCATCGACAAGCTTCCCTTTGCGAGCCCCGATGACCCTCAGCTCAAGGCACGGGTGGAGGATTGCAAGTTAAAGGGCGGCGATCCCTTTGCCGAACTTCAGTTGCCCAAGGCGGTGATTGCGCTCAAACAGGGGGTAGGGCGGCTTATTCGTGATCGCAGTGATCACGGCGTACTGGTTATCTGTGATCCACGGATGGTCAACAAACCCTACGGCGCCACCTTCATCAAGAGTTTGCCCGCCATTCCGCGAACCCGCGAGCTGGCGACGCTGGGCAATTTTTTTGACCGCAGTTGAATATACCCGCCTGACATATGGCCTGTCGCAGCCGTTCAGGCGGGGGATTGCCGCTAACAAACGATTTGAACAACGGGCGAGCATCTCTTGCTTGCCCGTTATGTAATTGACTGATTTTATAGAGATTGGAAAGCATGAATGAGTTGAAGATCCTGGCCGTTGATACCGCCACCGAAGCCTGCTCCGCCGCCTTGCTGGTGGGTGACAAGGTATTCTCCCGTTGGGAGGAGGCGCCACGGGATCACACCCGCAAGATCCTGCCGATGGTTCAGGCTCTGTTGGATGAAGCGGGGATAACCTTGGACAAGCTCGATGCCATCGCTTTTGGCCGTGGCCCGGGCTCCTTTACCGGTGTACGGATTGGCATCGGCGTCGCACAAGGGCTGGCATTTGGTGCTGGCGTACCGCTGATTGGCATCTCCACCCTGGCGGCCATGGCACAAGGGGCTTATCGGCTGGAAGGGGCCGAGCGGGTGCTGACCGCCATCGATGCGCGCATGGACGAGGTCTATTTCGGTCACTACGAGCTGATCGATGGTCGTATCCAGTTGGTGGGTGAAGAGGTGGTGAGTGGCCCGGCCGCGCTGGTGGAAGCCCGTGGCAAGCACTCTGGCCGCTTTTCCTGTGTCGGCACCGGCTTTGAGACCTATGGTGAGACCCTAAAGGCCCTTGCCGACGAACTGGTGGTCAGCCAGGTGCGTTTCCCGGCCGCAGAAGACATGTTGCCGCTGGCCCGCACCGCCTGGCTGGCGGGTGAAGCGGTAGCGGTCGAGCAGGCGACCCCGGTATATTTGCGTGACAAGGTGACCTGGAAAAAGCTGCCGGGTCGCGAATAAGGGCAAAGGCGCCATGGCTTTCATGTCGCCTCTGCCACCGAGACTCGCCCTGTCATGGGTTGTGTCGTGGCCTTGGGGCCGTTCGGCGAGAGGAGAGTGACATGTTGAAACGTGCGATGGTGATTGGGGTGACAGCCCTGCTGCTCGGAGCCTGCAGTACGGTGCCCAAGGAGCTGGTCTATCAACCGGAGAACCAGCTGGTGGCCTATCAGCCAGCCCTCGGCGGTATGGAAGGCAAACCTGCCCGCTGGAGCGGCATCATTTCCGCGGTGCACAACAAGGCGGATCAGAGCGTCATCGAGGTGGTCTATCTGCCGCTGCAGGCCAACGGCGTGCCGGAGCAGACCGAGCAGAGTCCCGGCCGTTTTCTGGCCATCATGAAGGGCTTTGTCGACCCGACCCTCTATGCCAAGGGGCGCAGCCTGACGGTGCTCGGCACCATAGGTAAACCGGTGGATAGCCAGATTGGCGAGCACAACTATCGCTTCTCGGTGCTCAATGTAACGGGCAGCAAGTTGTGGCCACCGGTCAAGGTGGTGGAGGTTCGCTATGTGGATCCCTACTTCTACGACCCCTTTTACGATCCCTTCTGGCCAAGACGGCCACTCCATCGCTAGGAGCAGGCATTGAGTACCCCGATGCAAGAGCGTTTCGTCACTCTGGCGGATGGCCGCCGGGTGGCCTTGCTCGAGAACCGGCAAGCGGCTCCCGAGTTGCCACAAAAGCCCCTGTTGATCGCCCTGCATGGCTGGCTCGACAATGGAGCCAGCTTTCTGCCTCTTGCCCCGTATCTCGATGATTTTCATCTGGTGTGTGTCGATCTGCCGGGGCATGGTCACTCCGATCACAAAACCACGCCCTATGTCTTTGTCGACTGGCTCGACGATCTCTACCAGATCACTCAGGCCGCAGGCTGGTCCCGTTTCACCCTGCTGGGCCACTCCCTTGGCGCCCTCATCGCTTCTGCCTATGCCGGCGTGTTCCCCGAACAGATAGAGCGGCTCGTTCTGCTGGAGGGGCTCGGGCCGCTCACGCAACCTGACGAGGCGGTTCCCGTCCAGATAAGGAGAGCGATCCTCAATCGCAGCCGCACCCGCGAGCGTAGTGCAGCTGGCTTTGCCTCCATTGATGAAGCGGTCGCGGCGCGTTGCAAGGTGGCAGAGATAACGCCTGAGGCGGCGCGCCTTATCTGCGAGCGGCAACTCGAGGAGCGTGCAGGGCGCTGGCACTGGCGCAGCGATCCCCGCTTGCGGGATCTCTCGCCGCTCAGAATGAGCGAGGGACAGGCGCAGGCGCTGATCCGCGCCATTTGTTGCCCGGTGCTCTTTATCTGCGGTGAACAAGGATTTGCCGAGCTGGAGGCGCAGTGGCAGTTGCGACAGGGGGCCTTCAGGCAGATAGAGCAGGTGATTTTGCCGGGAAATCACCATTTTCATATGGAAAATGGCGCAGCAACCGCCGTTTGTATCGTAAATTTTTGTCAAGTTCGGTAGAATCACCGGCTTTCTATAATTCCAGGTTTGTCATCCCCCTCACATTTTTCCGTTGTTAATTTGCTGTTAATTGATGTTGCGCTGTGTAAATATGGGCGGCATTAGAGTACGTGCTTAAAACAGTTGATTGAAATCGATGTGAACAGGGACGGAGGCAACAGAGTGAGCGCACAGGTGCTAGTTATGCAGGAGAAGTTCGTGGAAAAAGTTTGGCTCAAGCGTTATCCACAAGGGGTCCCCGCCGAGATCAATCCGGAGCAGTTCAGCTCACTGGTCGAGATGTTTGAATCCTCAGTGAGCCAGTTCGCCGACCAGCCCGCTTTCGTCAACATGGGGCAGACCATCACCTACCGCCGACTGGAAGAGCAGTCCCGCGCCTTTGCTGCCTACCTGCAAAACGAGCTGAAGCTGGAGAAGGGTGATCGGGTCGCGGTGATGATGCCGAACCTGCTGCAATACCCCATCGCCGTGTTTGGCATCCTGCGTGCCGGCATGATAGTGGTCAACGTCAACCCGCTTTATACCCCGCGCGAGCTGGAGCACCAGCTCAAGGACTCCGGTGCCAAGGCCATCGTTATCGTCTCCAACTTCGCCCATACCCTGGAAAAAGTGGTCTACGACACCCCGGTCAAGCACGTCATCCTGACTCGCATGGGTGACAACCTGGGTCTGGCCAAGGGCACCCTGGTCAACTTCGTGGTGAAATACGTCAAGAAGCTGGTACCCAAATACAACCTGCCGCACGCCACCACCATGCGCCAGGCGCTGGCCAAAGGGCGTTATCAGCAGTACATCAAACCGGAGATTGCCTGCGAAGATCTCGCCTTCCTGCAGTACACCGGCGGTACTACCGGTCTCTCCAAGGGTGCCATGCTGACTCACCGCAACATGATTGCCAACGTCGAGCAGTGCCTTGGCGTCTATGGCCCCATGCTGGAGCGGGGCAAGGAGTTTGTGGTTACCGCCTTGCCGCTCTACCACGTCTTCGCGCTGACTGTGAACTGCCTGCTCTTTATGCGCCTTGGCGGTTACAACCTGCTGATCAGCAACCCGCGCGATATCCCGGGTTTTGTCAAAGAGATCAAGAAGTACCCCTTCACCTGTATCACCGGCGTCAACACCCTGTTCAACGCCCTGGTCAACAATGCCGAGTTTCAGAGCATCGCCTTTGACAAGCTCAAGCTGACCATCGGTGGCGGCATGGCGGTGCAACGCGCAGTGGCGGAGCAGTGGAAGAAGCTGACCGGCACCCCGCTGCTGGAAGGTTACGGCCTGACCGAGTGCTCACCGCTGGTGAGCGTCTGCCCCTACGATCTGAGTGATTACAACGGCTCCATCGGCCTGCCGGTCTGCTCCACCGATATCCGTCTGGTGGATGACAACGGTCAGGTGATCCACGAATTCGGTACCCCGGGCGAAATGCAGGTGCGCGGCCCGCAGGTGATGGTTGGCTACTGGCAGCGTCCCGAGGCCACTGCCGAAGTGATGCAGGATGGCTGGCTCTGTACCGGTGATATCGCCGTGTGCGACGAGCAGGGCTTCTTCAAGATCGTTGATCGCAAGAAGGACATGATCCTGGTCTCCGGTTTCAACGTCTATCCCAACGAGATCGAAGATGTGGTGGCGCTCCATCCGAAAGTGCTGGAAGTGGCCGCGGTCGGCGTGCCACACAAAGTCTCCGGCGAGCTGGTGAAGATCTTTGTGGTCAAGAAAGATCCAAAGCTGCAGGAGGACGAGATTATTGCCCACTGCCGCAAACATCTGACTGCCTATAAGGTGCCGAAACTGGTAGAATTTCGTGACGAACTTCCCAAGACCAATGTGGGCAAGATCCTGCGCCGCGTACTGCGTGACGAGGAGATTGCCAAGCAGTAAGGCGCTGCACCGGCTTTCTGGTGTGTCGCAGTGATGCAAAACCGTGGGTCATCCCACGGTTTTTTCTTTTTGGCCCTGATCAACCGCGCAGGCACAGATGCAATATCAACTTATCACTCAGCAAGCCGAACTTGAGCAGTATCTCGCTTCTCTGGCCGACGTTCCCTTGGCTATCGATACTGAATTCGTTCGCACCCGCACCTATTATCCCCAGCTTGGCCTGTTTCAGATCTATGACGGCCAGCAACTGGCGCTGCTCGACCCGCTTACTCTCGATCTGGCTCCGCTCTGGCAGCGGCTTGGCCGGGCAGGGCAGATCGCCATTTTGCACGCCTCCGGTGAAGATCTGGAGCTGATCCAGCATCAGGCCGGCCATCTGCCCAACCAGATGCACGACACCCAGCTGGCTGCCGCGTTCCTCGGTCACGGCGTATCGGTCGGTTTCGGCGCGCTGGTCAAGGAGTTCCTCGGCGTGGAGCTGGAGAAGGATCAGGCCCGTACCGACTGGCTGGCCCGCCCGCTGACTCCGCGCCAGCTTGAATACGCCGCGGCTGACGTCTTCTACCTGATGCCGCTCTACGAGAAGGTGATGGCCAAATTGCGTGAAAGCGGCAAGTTTGCCTGGTTCGAGCAGGAGTGCCACAGCCACTCCGCCCGCAAGACCCAGGGCAGCGATCCCCGTCAGGCCTATCTCGATATCGTCAACGCCTGGCAACTGGGGCGCCGCGAGCTGGCCATCCTGCGCGAACTGGCCGCCTGGCGCCAGCAGGAGGCGGTGCGCCGCGATCTGGCTCTGAACTTTGTGGTCAAAGAGCTGCACCTGTTCAAGGTAGCGGAGCGCCGTGCCGCTTCCCTGCGCGATCTCAACGAGCTCGGCCTCTCGCCTATCGAGATCAAGATCCACGGCAAGCGGATGCTCGATATCGTTGCCAGGGCGCAGCAGAGCGACCCCGAGAGCTGGCCCGAGCCCATTCGCCGGCTGGTGGACTATCCCCAGTACAAGGGCGAGCTCAAGCGGATCAAGGCACTGGTGGAGGAGAAGGCCAAAGCGAGCAACATTCCGCCCGAGCTGATTGCCAGCAAGAAGATCATCCACCAGTACTTCACCTGGAGCTGGCGGATGGGAGATGCGGAGCGTGCCCGTGCCGACAAACCCATGCTGCTGCAAGGGTGGCGCCATGAGCTGGTCGGTCACCTTTTGGAACAATAAGCGCACTTATTGTTGCACCTATGAATCAATCCTCACCCTCGGGTGGGGATTTTTTATTGGACGACATTCAGAGAGAGGTAATGACCGGGGAGCCTATCTGGCCAAGCGATCAATTTGGCTGGTGCTTGCGGGAACAGGGGAAGAGTGAAAAAGGCAGCGGAAACCGCTGCCTTTTTTGATCACCAGATAGGCTGGGTCAGGTAGGGGTTGCTCGCCTTCTCGCGGCCGAAGGTGGAGCTGGGGCCATGGCCCGGGATAAAGACGATCTCGTCACCCAGCGGCAGCAGGGTCTCGGTGATCGACTTTATCAGCGTCCCGTGATCGCCACGGGGGAAGTCGGTGCGGCCGATGCTGCCGGCAAAGAGCACGTCGCCAACCCAGGCGAGCTGCTCGGCTTGGGAGAGCAGCACGATATGGCCCGGGGTGTGGCCGGGGCAGAAGTAGACATCCAGCTCGCACTGGCCAAGCTGCACCTTGTCACCCTGCTCAAGCCAGCGATCCGGCGTGAACGCGGGGGTATGGGCGAAGCCGAACATCTGGCTCTGCTGGGGTAGCATGTCGAGCCAGAAGGCGTCTTCCTTATGGGGGCCGGTGATGGCGACGCCGGTTTTTTCCCGCAACTCGGCGGCGGCACCGACGTGATCCAGATGACCGTGGGTCAGCAGGATGTGGGTCAGGGTCAGGCCGCGTTTGGCGATGGCGGCCAGCAGCTTGTCCGCTTCGCCGCCCGGATCGATCAGGGCCGCCTGATGGGTCTCGTCACACCAGATGAGGGAGCAGTTCTGGGCGAACTGGGTGACCGGGATCACCTCGAATTTCAACATAGAGTTCCTCTCTTGGGATGGGTCAGCCGCGCAGCGCGCTGGCATGCTGCTCGGCGAAATAGTCGAGGCAGGCCTGCTTGTTACCGCGAAACACGATGCGCTCCTGCTTGTTGCCAAGCTGATAGAGATACATGGGGTCGTAGTAGCGGGTCAGCAGCAACGTGATCCAGGCCAGATGCAGCGCTGTATCGCCGCTCTTTTCCTGCTCGGTGAGGGCGGTCTGCATCAGGGCATCCAGCTCGCGGTGGGCCTGATCGCCGAGGCGGCGCTTGAGGCGGGCCAGCGCATCGGTGAGGTAGGCGGCAAACAGTGGCCAACCGGCTTCCTGGCCATACATGGCTTGATAGCGCAGCCAGAGATCGTGCACGTAATCTTCGCGGATCTGCTCGGCCCGATCGATTTGCGGAACATCCACCACCACCAGCGGTGCCTGACTCATGGCCTCATGGAGGGAGAGGGGCAGGCAGCAGCGGCCGATCAGGCGGCTCTCGTCCTCGACCACGAAGGTTTGCTCGCCGCGATGGCGGCGCTTGAGCAGTTCGATGGCGAGGTTGTTTTCAAAGTTGATGTTGCTGGGCTGGCCGCCGGGCAGTTGACCGAAGGAGGAGCCCCTGTGATGGGCGTGCCCCTCCAGATCCACCGCCTGGGTCACCTGATCGAGCATATGGGTCTTGCCGGAGCCGGTCATGCCGGTCAGCACGCTCCAGTGACACTCGGCAGAGGCCTTGTCCTGGGTGTCGATCAGGAAACGGCGCAGCTCCTTGTAGCCACCGGCGACGCGGGGGCGAGTCACTCCCGCTTCAGCCAGCCACTGTTGCACGGTTTGCGAGCGCAGGCCGCCGCGAAAGCAGTAGAGCACGGCATCAGGCTGCTGGCGCAACTGCGCCAGCCAGCCTTCGAGTCGCTCGGCACGTACTGCTCCCCCCACCAGCTTGTGTCCAAGCTCAATGGCGGCGGCCTGACCCTGCTTCTTGAAGCAGGTCCCCACCTGGGCGCGCTCATAGTCTGTCATCAAGGGCAGATTGGTCGAGCAGGGGAAGGCCCCCTCCTTGAACTCGATGGGGGCGCGCACATCAATCAACGGCACATCGTCCAAAAAGAGTTGGGCGTAGTCCGTGGCCAGTGGCAATTCACTCATTGGACAATCTCGATAAAGCGGGAGCCCTCAAGGGGCTTGATCTGGCCGATGGGCGAGAGCGCAAGGCCAGCTTCGCGCGCGATGGCGAGCAGCTCGGCTTCGCTCTCTTTCCCCACGGCCACCAGCAGGCCGCCGCTGGTTTGCGGATCGCACATAATGTTGCGGGTGCGATCGTCCATGGCATCGAGCTTGTGGCCATAGGAGTCGTGGTTGCGCAGGGTCCCACCCGGGACGCAGCCCTCGGCGAGGTAGTAATCCACCTCGTCCAGCAGCGGCAGCGCCTTGAAGTCGAGGCGGGCGCTGACATTGGATCCTTCGCACATCTCCAGCAGATGGCCCGCCAGACCAAAACCGGTCACGTCGGTCATGGCGTGGACACCCGGCAGCTCGGCAAAGCGCTGGCCAATCTTGTTGAGGGTGCACATGGCGTTGGGGGCCAGTTGCTCGTGTTCCGGCTTCAGCTTGCCCTTCTTCTGGGCGGTGGTGAGGATGCCGATACCGAGGGGCTTGGTCAGATAGAGGGTGTCACCCACCTTGGCGGTGTCGTTCTGCTTGATGGCGTCGAGAGGCACGATACCGGTGACCGCGAGGCCGAAGATGGGCTCGGGGGCATCGATACTGTGGCCACCGGCCAGCGAAATCCCTGCTTCGTGGCACACCTGACGGCCGCCGTCGATCACCTGCTGGGCCACTTCTGGCGCCAGGGTATTGATGGGCCAGCCGAGGATGGCGATGGCAACGATAGGCTTGCCGCCCATGGCGTAGATATCGCTGATGGCGTTGGTGGCGGCGATGCGGCCAAAGGTGAAGGGGTCATCGACGATGGGCATGAAGAAGTCGGTGGTGGAGACAATGCCCTGACCGTTGCCGATATCGACCACGGCCGCGTCATCCTTGCTGCTGTTGCCAACGATCAGGGTCGGGTCGTTGAAGCCCGGGATCTGACTCTTGAGAATGGTGTCGAGCACCTTGGGAGAGATTTTGCAGCCACAGCCAGCGCCGTGGCTGTATTGGGTCAGACGAATGGAAGACATACTTACCCCTTGTTTGTGCACCGTGTGCAGAGGCTCTGTGGGAGCCATCTTGGTCAATGCGCGGCCATCTACCGTCATGTAAAGAGCCGCAAAAATAGGTGGCCTTGGCTGCTTCTGGAAGCAGTGATGTCAGGCAGTCACGCAGGGCTGCCGGGTAGGACGGGGAAGAAGAGGCGACAGATGCGCCAACACAGCCCCGCCAAGGGCCACAGGACAGGGCATTATGCCATAAATGCCCCCTCCGGTTCGAACAGGAATTCACACAAAGCGAAGGGGATTGGCGGGTGAAAGGTAAGGGAGTAGAGCGCAGGCTTGAGCCACTCAATCATCGGCAGGGGTGAAGAGAACTCGCGGAGTTGCCCCGCTGAGGTCGGTTTAACCTCAGCGGGGCTATCAGTTGGCGAAAGCAGATTAGCCGGCTTGCTCCAGCACCGGTTGGCGAGCCTTGCCCCAGCGGCGCAGGCGCCGTTGCAGTGGCCGCTCCAGCAGGTTGTAGCTCAGCGCCGAGAGGCCGATCAGCACCGCCAGCATCAGCAAGGTTGCTACCACCCCCAGCAGCGGGTTGGTCTGGCCATACCACCACTCGGTGATCCCCGGCGCCAGATAGTGGATGAGCTCGCAGCCGGTGAGCAGCACCAGCGCATGGAGCAGGTAGATGGAGTAGGAGAGATCCCCCAGCCAGTTGGTGAAGCGGTTATCCAGGAGGTGCAGCAGCGGGCTTTGGCGATTGCCCTGGCAGGCGGCAATCCAGATCAGCAGCACGTAGGAGCCGATCAGCAGCAGTGTCAGTGGTGGCGTCATGGTGAACTGTATCAGCGCGAAGGGCAGCACAAAGGCGACCAGCAGCGGCAGATCTCGCTTCATCATGGGCAAGCCTTGCGCGGCCTTGACCCTCGGCAGCAGCCAGAGGCCGAGCACAAATTCACTCACCCCACGCCCCACCGCCAGCGCGCCGCTGGTGACATCCAGGGTGCCGCGACTGTGCACGATAAAGGCCAGCACCGTCAGCGCCAGCAGGGGGGCGAGATGGCTCCAGCGACTGCGGGTGACCGCCAGCGGAATAAGCAGCGGGAACAGCAGGTAGCTTATCCACTCCACGCTGAGCGACCAGGCGGCGAAGTTCCAGGTCAGCCCGTGATCGGTCACCACCTGCATCAGCAGGAAGGCGCTCGGCAGCGCCTCGGCCGGGGTGAAGGGGGAGCCGAAGGGGGGCATTCCTTCCCACTCCCACATCTTGAACAAGGGGCCGGCGTAGAAGCCCACCCCGTGCTGCGCCTTGTAAAGCTCCCAGCCGACCAGCAGTAGCAGGGTCACCAGATAGAGGGGGTAGACGCGGGTCAGCCGCAGCCAGAGAAAACGGCCATAGCTCACGGTGCGGGGCGTATGGGTGAAGGCCTCCCCATAGACATGGGCCAGCACCACGCCGCTCAAAATAAAGAACAGATCGACCCAGAGGTAGCCATTCTCGATGAGTTGGGTGTGGCCTGCGATCGACTCCATCCACTGGGGAAAGAGCAGCAAGCGGGCATGGAACAGCACCACCATCAGGGCAGCGATGCCCCGCAGCGGCGTTAACAGCGGCAATGATTGATTCATAACGGGATCCCTTGTGATGTTCAGCTTGGCCTGACATCGATTTTTGTTGTTGTACCGTCC
Source organism: Aeromonas sp. L_1B5_3 (assembly GCF_963866575.1). Taxonomy (NCBI): domain Bacteria; kingdom Pseudomonadati; phylum Pseudomonadota; class Gammaproteobacteria; order Aeromonadales; family Aeromonadaceae; genus Aeromonas; species Aeromonas sp. L_1B5_3. Next base: position 110,442 of record NZ_CAWMDN010000114.1, on the reverse strand, counting down.
ATCACTCCTGATGGGACGGTTGCCCCGGCTTGGCTGCCGCAGGCGGGATCACACTACGGAAAAGAGAGTCATACGGGTGTGATTTAAATCATAAATGTGCAGTTATTGTGCAAAAAAATTTAAACAGATAAAGACGTGGGACGCAGGCAGGGAAAGAGGAGGAGAGAGAATCCCCATAAAGCAGAGAGGGTGGTCAACGGGGCGAACGTCAGGCTCAGGCCTATTGGACGCGATGCAAAACAATCAGGCCCGCAAGGGGCCTGATTGATCACAAGGGGAGGGTAGTTGCCGATCAGCGGGCGCGTACCACCAGACCCTTGAGGTAGAAGCCTTCCGGATAGGCGGTACCGATGGGGTGATCAGAGGCCTGGGAGAGCAGCTCCAGGATCTGGGCATCGCGACCGGCATCGAGCGCTGCATCGGCAACGATCTTCTGGAACAGGCTCTGCTCCATCAGGCCGGAGCAGGAGTAGGTCAACAGCACGCCACCCGGCGCCAACAGCTGGAACGCCAGCATGTTGATGTCCTTGTAGCCGCGGCAGGCACCCAGCAGCTGGGCCTTGCTCTCGGCGAACTTGGGTGGATCCAGCACGATGACGTCGAACTTCTCGCCCTTCTCGCGATATTCACGCAGCAGCTTGAACACGTCGTGACGGATAAACTGGGTGTTGCGGGTATCCAGCCCGTTCAGCTCGGCGTTCTGGCGGGCAATATCCAGCGCATTCTGGGAGAGATCGACGTTGACCACTTCCTTGGCGCCGCCCTTGAGGGCATAGACGCCAAAACCGCCGGTGTAGCAGAAGCAGTTGAGCACCCGCTTGCCTTCGGTGTACTTGGCGGCAGCCTGACGGTTGTCCCGCTGATCCAGATAGAAACCGGTTTTGTGGCCGTTGCGAATATCCACCAGGATCTTGACGCCACCATTCTCCTCGATGACCACCGGCTCGTTCGGGGTCTCGCCATAGATGACGCCGGTGCGCTCTTTCAGCCCTTCCTTCTTGCGCACTGCCACATCGGAGCGCTCATAGATGCTGCACTCGGGGTAGAGGGTACGCAGCGCCTGCGTTATCAGCTCACGCTGGAACTCGGCACCGGCAGAGAGGATCTGGCATACCAGAAAATCGGCGTAGCGGTCGATGGTCAGACCCGGCAGACCGTCGGATTCGGCAGCGCAGAGGCGATAACCTGTGAGGCCCTGACGCTTGATGAGCCCGTCGCGGGACTCTTGTGCGTATTTGAGACGACGGATGAAGAAGTCGAGATCGACGGTCTCATCCTTGTCGAAGGTCCAGACCCGGGCACGGATTTGGGAACTGCCCGACCAGGCGCCACGAGCGAGCCATTTGCCGTCATGGGTGAGGATCTCGACGGTATCGCCGTCAATGGGGTTGCCCTGAACCCGCTCGATCCCCTTGGAGAAGATCCAGGGATGGCGACGCAGCAGGGATTTTTCGCGGCCTTTGACGAGATAGATGGAAGCGCTCATGGATGTATGCCAGATGGTCAAAAGAAAAGGGGCCACATTCTATGTGGCCCGCAGGTAAAACTCAAACGGCCCGGTGCATCAGCGTGCCCGAACCGGATGTGACTGACAGATCAGATCCGGATCCCCTTGAGTGCCCGGGTCAGCTCGCTGGCGGTGGCTTTCAGCCCCTGCGTGCCAGCCACCGAGGCGCTGGCAGACTCCTCCACTTGCGCCGCTTCATGGCGTACCTGATCCAGATTGTGGGTGATCTCGGCGGCCACCGAGCTCTGCTCTTCGCTGGAAGTGGCGATCTGGGTACTCATCTCCAGCACCGCATCGCTGTGATTGCTCAGCTTCTCGATATCGAGCCCCACCTCGCTGATGAGTTGCTGGCTGCTGGCCGCGCGCCCCACGGTTTTCTCCATGATGTCGTTCAGCGCCCCGGTGCCGGCTTGCAGCTCTTCGATCATCTTCTGGATCTCGACCGTTGCCTGCTGGGTACGGCTGGCGAGGGTACGCACTTCGTCAGCCACCACCGCAAAACCGCGTCCCTGCTCACCGGCGCGGGCCGCTTCGATGGCGGCGTTGAGGGCCAAGAGGTTGGTCTGCTGGGAGATGGCGTTGATGACGCTTACCACCTCGTTGATGCGGTTGGCATTGTGGGTCAGGCGCTCTACCGCGCCGGAGGCATTGCCAATCTCATCGGCCAGAGTGCGGATCGCCTCTATGGTACGAGCCACCCGGTTGGCGCCATTGGCCGCCTCTTCGCTCGATTGACGGGTCTGCTGCAGGGTGTCGTTGGCATTGCGTGCCACTTCGCGAATGGCGGCTGACATCTGTTCCATGGCGGTGGCCAGCGAATCCATGTGCTGGCGCTGGGCGCGCGCCATGTTTTCGCCTTCACTGGCGTGGTCGCGAAACTCGTCGGCGGCCATGGTCAGCGCCTCGGCAGACTCTTCGACCAGCTTGACGATCTGATGCTGGCGGTCGGTAAAGCGGTCGATGCTGCCCGCCAGGGTAGAGAACTCGTCGCGTACCGGGAAGAAGTTGAGGCGGAAGGTGAGATCGCCGTCGGCCACGGTTTGCAGCGCCTTGTTGGTGGAGTACAGGGCGCCGGATACAAAGGTCATCATGTAGTGGATCACCAGTGCCATCAGGGCAGCCAGCGCCCCAATCATGGTGAGCGTGGTGCCCTGATCATCCCACATTGAGGAGGTACTGGTGTCGAGCTCGCCGGTCACATAGCCAGCCTGACCCGCTGGTGCGGTGAAGCGGTAGCGATCGCCCTGCTGTTCGAGCCCGCTCACCCCTTGTGGCTGGATGCGCAGATCGGCTGGCAGGGTGAGCGTTGGCTGCTGGCTGACCAGTTGTGCCGTGGTCTCGACCCGCTGCTGCAACTGCTCAACCTTGAGTTTTATCTCCTGCTCGTGGCTGTTTGCCAGCAGATACCAGCTGAGAAAGGCGATGATCAGCAGGGGAAGCCAGAAGGCGATGTGGAATTTTTCACTGATGGTGAGGTGAATGAGATAGCGGTCAACCCACCGGAATTTAACTTCTTTCATAATGGAGCTGCATCCTGCAGAGATAGAGTGTCGGGCACATTATCGTCTCGGGAATTTTTTTCTTAAGCAGAAGGTGTGAGAAATGGGAGAGCAATCGTTTGTCATTCGGGTGTGGGGGCAGGTGCAAGGGGTCGGATTTCGCTACTTCACCCGTGAGCGAGCCTTGCAGCTGGGGCTGCGCGGCCATGCCTACAACCTGGAGGATGGCTCGGTGGAGATCCTCATCAGCGGGCCGACGCAGGGGGTACAGATGATGCTGGGCTGGCTGGAACATGGCCCGCGCACCGCCCGGGTGACCCGGATGGAGTATGAAGAGGCGCTGCCGCCAAGCGGCCAGGGCTTTCATACCAACTGATCTGCCGGGAACATCATGACTGCCGATACGCGTGATCCCTTGCTGGCGCAGGCCCGGGTGCTGGTTGCCAGCTACCGCCATGCTGCTCGCGCTGTGCGCCGTGAAGCGAGTGAAACCCATGTCCATGGTTATCGCATCGCTGCGCGCCGCATGCAGGCGCTGCTTGCATTATGGCGACCCGCCCTTTGCCATCCAAAACTGGAACGACGGCTGCAGCGGGCCATTGGCCGACTCTCGGCCCTGCGCGATGCACAGGTTTACGCCGCGCGCTTTGGCGCGTCATCCACAATCGTCTTGCCCAGGGTAACGGTTCCCCTTTTTTCGGGCCTGCTTGCCCGCTGGCTGGATGCATTGGAGCAAACTCCCGATACCTCAGGGCTGGCTCGTCACTACCGGCGCCATCTTGCCCGCCGCCTCGATGGGGCATTGAGCCGACTTGATGAACACCCGGCTGGCAACGTCTCCCATCGCCAGCAGCTGCGCCGCTGGCATCATCTGCGCCTTGAGATAAAACAGGCGCGCTACGGCGCCGAGTTGCTGCTGGAGCTGGGGGCGGGTGAGGCACAGTGGGTCAGCGCCTTTAGTCATTGGCAGGAGCGGCTCGGGCAGTTGCAGGATTGGCGGCAGTGGCGGCGCGCACTGAAAGGAAACAAACGGCAGCGCAGGGTGAGGTGCAAACTCAAGCGCAAGATAGTGACGCGATTGCGCCGCCTCGATTGCCAGCAGGCGGAACTGGTGGGGCTCAAGGTGGCGATGCTGGATAGCCCGCTCTAACCATCTTGCCGGATGCTCAACGGGAGTAATCCGCAGAGTCGCAGAGATTTAAAAGAGTGCAGAGACAAAAAAAGAGGCCCGCAGGCCTCTTTTTTATCGGGTCGATGCGCTTACTTGACGCGCATGCCCGGCTGGGCGCCTTCCTGCGGCTCCAGGATCCAGAGATCCTTGCCGCCCGGGCCTGCGGCCAGCACCATGCCTTCGGACATGCCGAAACGCATCTTGCGCGGTGCCAGGTTGGCCACCATCACGGTCAGTTTGCCTTCCAGATCTTCCGGATTGTAGGCTGACTTGATACCGGCAAACACCTGACGGGTTTCGCCGCCGATATCCAGTTGCAGCTTGAGCAGCTTCTCGGCTTCCGGTACCGCTTCGGCTTTCTTGATCAGTGCCACGCGCAGGTCAATCTTGGCAAAGTCGTCATAGGTGATGGTTTCGCTGATGGGGTCATCAGCCAGCGGGCCGCTCACTTTCGGTGCCTGCTCTTTGGCCAGGTCTTCCTTGGATGCCTCGATCATGGCTTCAATCTTCGCAGGCTCGATGCGGGAGAAGAGGGCCTTGAACGGTGCAACGGTGTGATCGACCAGCGGCATCTCGATGCCATCCCAGCTGAGGGTTTCGGCCAGGAAGGCTTCGGCACGTTCGGCCAGCAGCGGCATGACGGGCTTCAAGTAGGCCATCAGTACGCGGAACAGGTTGATACCGACGGAGCAAACTGCTTGCAGCTCGGCATCTGCCCCTTCCTGCTTGGCGATGACCCAGGGAGCCTTGTCGTCCACATAGCGGTTGGCCTTGTCGGCCAGCGCCATGATTTCGCGGATGGCACGGCTGAACTCGCGGCTCTCATAGGCCTCGGCAATGGCGGTGCGGGCATTGGCAAACTCGGCGTAGAGCTCGGGTTCGGCGCAGGTCGCCGCCAGCTTGCCGCCAAAACGCTTGGCAATAAAGCCGGCGTTGCGGGAGGCGAGGTTGACCAGCTTGTTGACCACGTCAGCGTTGACCCGCTGCACGAAATCTTCAAGGTTCAAGTCCAGATCGTCGATGCGGCTGTTGAGCTTGGCAGCGTAGTAGTAACGCAGGCACTCCGGATCCAGGTGGTTCAGGTAGGTGGATGCCTTGATGAAGGTGCCCTTGGATTTGGACATCTTGGCGCCGTTGACGGTCACATAGCCGTGCACGTTGACCTTGGTCGGCTTGCGGAAGTTGGCACCTTCCAGCATGGACGGCCAGAACAGGCAGTGGAAGTAGGCGATGTCCTTGCCGATGAAGTGGTAGAGCTCGGCGTCGGAGTCCGCTTTCCAGTAGCTGTCAAAGTCGATGTCGCCACGCTTGTTGCACAGGTTCTTGAAGGAAGCCATGTAACCGATGGGCGCATCCAGCCAGACGTAGAAGTACTTGCCCGGGGCGCCCGGAATTTCGAAACCGAAATAGGGGGCGTCACGGGTGATGTCCCACTGCTGCAGGCCGCTTTCGAACCACTCTTGCATCTTGTTGGCCATCTCTTCCTGAATGGCGCCGGAGCCGCGTACCCACTCAGAGAGCCATTTTTCAAACTGCGGCAGGTCGAAGAAGAAGTGCTCGGAGTCCTTCATCACCGGGGTGGCGCCGGAGACGGCAGATTTCGGATCGATCAGCTCAGTCGGGCTGTAGGTCGCGCCACAGCTGTCACAGTTGTCGCCATACTGCTCCGGGGACTTGCACTTGGGGCAGGTACCCTTGACGAAACGGTCCGGCAGGAACATCGATTTTTCTGGATCGAACAGCTGGGAGATGGTGCGGCTCTTGATAAAGCCACCATTTTTCAGGCGGCCATAGATCAACTCCGCCAGCTCGCGGTTTTCGTCGCTGTGGGTGGAGTGATAGTTGTCAAAGCTGATGTTGAACCCGGCGAAATCTGCTTGGTGCTCCTTGGAGACCGCAGCAATCATCTCTTCCGGGGTGATCCCCATCTGTTGTGCCTTGAGCATGATCGGGGTGCCGTGGGCATCATCGGCACAGATGAAGTGCACCTGATGACCGCGCATTCGCTGATAACGAACCCAGATATCGGCCTGGATATGTTCCAGCATGTGGCCAAGGTGAATGGAGCCATTGGCATAGGGGAGGGCGCAGGTTACCAGCATTTTACGAGGATCAGTTGCCATATTACGTTCTTGATGTGCTTGTTGGGATGATAGAGTGCCGTGCATGTTACCCGAATTGGGGGTAGCCTGCCTAGGGTTGTGGCTGTGCCGGGCTTGGCCGGATGCACCATCTGTACCGCAGGCAAGCCACTGATTTGTGTGCGGTAACCGTTCACCTCAAGATAATGACAACATAATGAGGAGTTAATGGTGATTGATTCAGTAAAACAGATCCTCGCCGAATTTAAGCCGGCAGGCTGGAGCAAGGATCTGGTCGGTGCCGGATTTGTGCGCGAGGTCATCAGCAAGGATCAAAGTCTCTCTGTCCGCCTGGTGCTGCCCTTTGCCGCGCTGTCGCTGCTCGATACCCTCAAGGAGGAGTTCGACGCCAGATTGCGCGCTGCCACCGGCGCCTCCCGCATCGATTGGGCATTGGAGATCGATGTGGCGAGCATGCCGCGGGCGCAGGGGCTCAACGCAGTGCAGGGGATCCGCAACATCATCGTGGTTGCTTCCGGCAAGGGCGGGGTGGGTAAGTCCACCACCGCGGTCAACCTGGCGCTGGCCCTGAAAAAGGAGGGGGCGCGGGTCGCCATCCTCGATGCCGATATCTATGGCCCCTCCATCCCTACCATGATGGGCACCCTCAAGGAGCGCCCGGTCAGTCATGACGGCAAGCTGATGGAGCCGGTGATAGCCTGTGGCCTCAAGAGCAACAGCATCGGCTATCTGGTCTCCGAGCAGGATGCCACCATCTGGCGCGGCCCGATGGCGAGCAAGGCGCTGGCGCAGATCCTCCATGAGACCCGCTGGGGCGAGGTGGATTATCTGGTGGTCGACATGCCGCCGGGCACCGGTGATATCCAGCTCACCATGGCCCAACAGGTACCCACCTCGGCGGCGGTGATCGTCACCACCCCGCAGGATGTAGCGCTGGCCGATGCTCGCAAGGGGATCGCCATGTTCCACAAGGTCAATGTGCCGGTGCTCGGCATCATCGAGAACATGAGCTACCACGTCTGCAGCGCCTGTGGCCACCATGAGCCGCTATTCGGTACCGGTGGCGGCCAGAAGATGGCAGAGCAGTATCAAGTGGCGCTGCTTGGTCAGCTGCCGCTGCACATCGACATCCGCCAGCACATGGATGATGGCTGTCCGACCGTCTTCAGTTCGCCGGAAGGAAGCCTGGCTCAGGCTTATTTGAAGCTGGCACGCAGGGTGGGAGCCGAACTCTTTTTCAGCGCAAAACCGATTGCGACCCCGCTTTATACTGTCGCGCTGGATGAATAATCAGCTGTCGGTCACCTGATGGGGATTTGAGGGTGGGCATGGCCCACCCTTTTTCATATAATGGATCGGTTTAAACAATCCCCACTGCTCTTCTCTTTTAGGTATTTGTCATGTCTGATACTCAACATTCGTGTGTGATCATCGGTATTGCCGGCGCGTCCGCGTCTGGCAAAAGTCTTATAGCCCAGACCATTTATGAAGAGCTGGTGGCAGAACTGGGTGCAGGTCAGATTGGTGTGATCACCGAAGATTGCTACTACCGTGATCAGACCCACCTGACCATGGAAGAGCGGGTAAAAACCAACTATGACCACCCCAATGCGCTGGATCACGACCTGCTGGTTCAGCACCTGAGTCAATTGCTGAAAGGGGATGCGGTAGACATTCCCCAGTACTCCTACACCGAGCACACTCGGATGAGCGAGGTGACTCCGTTCGCCCCGCGCCGTGTGATCATTCTGGAAGGTATTCTGCTGTTGACCGACAGCCGTCTGCGCGACCTGATGGATGCCTCCATCTTTATGGATACCCCGCTCGACATCTGTCTGCTGCGCCGACTGGTGCGTGATGTGCAGGAGCGTGGCCGGACTATGGACTCCGTGCTCAAGCAGTATCAAAAGACCGTACGCCCCATGTTCCTGCAGTTCATCGAGCCTTCCAAGCAGTATGCCGATGTGATTGTGCCCCGTGGTGGCAAGAACCGTATCGCGATCGACATGCTCAAGGCGCGTATTCGCCACATGTTGATTGGTTAAGTTGAAACAAGCCGGGTGATGCCCGGCTTTTTTAAAGCACAAAGTAGTCAGGAGAGTCGCCCAATGCGTCTGTGTGATACCGATATCGAACGCCATCTGGATGAGGGCAAGATCGTCATTGAGCCACGGCCCGGTGTAGAACGGATCAGTGGTGTCAGCGTCGATGTGCTGCTGGGTAACGAGTTTCGGGTGTTTCGCGATCATACCGCTCCCTATATCGATCTGAGCGGCCCGAGCAGCGAGATGGCCGATGCCATCGATCGGGTGATGAGCGACGAGATCCACATCCCGGATGGCGAAGCCTTCTATCTGCACCCGGGTCAGCTGGCGCTGGCCGTGACCTATGAATCAGTCACCCTGCCGGCAGATATCGTCGGCTGGCTCGACGGCCGCTCTTCGCTGGCCCGTCTCGGTCTGATGGTGCATGTCACGGCACACCGTATCGATCCGGGCTGGTCTGGCCGTATCGTGCTGGAGTTCTACAATGGCGGCAAATTGCCGCTGGCGTTGCGCCCCAAGATGAAGATCGGCGCGTTGAACTTCGAGATGCTCTCAGGCACCGCAGCTCGTCCCTACAACAAGCGGGAAAATGCCAAGTACAAGAGCCAGCAGGGTGCTGTCGCCAGCCGTATCAACCAGGATTGATGCAGCCGGCAGGCATGATTGGGAAAGAGGAGCACAATGTGGCTCCTCTTTTTTTGGCTAGGTTGCAGGCGAGCGGGCGCTGCGAAGATACGGATGGCTCCTGGCTGGTCGGATGAGAATGGTTGGCAAACGATATTTTTATGCTTTTTAATGCCCAGCAGGGGTGAAAAAAGGGGCTGAAAATGACGTTTGTTGGCTGAATTATCAGCAGCTTTGTTGTTTATTGGCAACAACTGCTTGCTTTAATTAATCTCTGGCAAGCCGCATGGCGACTGGCTGTAAGATATTTTTTACCAAAAAGCTCTTTTTTTTTATGGCTGAAATATTTCACGGATAGCTATGGTGTTGGCCGCCATCTGGCATAATCCGCCGCAACTCATAAACAGGCTTTTTTTTATGTTTGAAATGTTTAGTGGTTTGGGTTTGTGGTGGTCAATCGGTTTGGTATTGGCCGTTTTTTTTGTGCTTGCCTATGAATTCATCAATGGCTTTCACGATACCGCCAACGCGGTAGCAACGGTTATCTACACCAAAGCGATGCCCGCTCACCTGGCGGTTGTGGCATCAGGGATCTTCAACTTTTTCGGCGTCATGTTTGGCGGTCTGGGTGTGGCTTATGCCATCGTCCATCTGCTGCCCATCGACCTGCTGCTTGGGATGGACTCCACCCAAGGGTTGATCATGGTCTTCTCGCTGCTCTTTTCCGCTATCGTGTGGAATCTGGGTACTTGGTTTTTCGGGATCCCGGCCTCCAGTTCACATACCTTGATCGGCTCCATTCTGGGGGTAGGCGGTGCCTATGCCTGGATCAGTCACAAGCCGGTGACCGAGGGGATCAACGTGAGCAAGGCGATCGACATCATGCTCTCCCTGATCATCTCTCCCACCATCGGTTTCATCGTGGCAGCGCTGCTGCTACTGGTTATGAAACGCATCTGGACCAGTAACAAGATCCACAAGACCCCGGAAGAGCGTCAACTTGTTGATGGCAAGAAGCACCCGCCATTCTGGGCTCGCCTCACTCTGGTTGCTTCTGCGATGGGGGTTAGCTTTGTGCACGGCTCCAACGATGGCCAGAAGGGCATCGGTCTGGTCATGCTGGTGCTGATCTGCATGGCGCCAGCCTACTTCGCGCTGGACATGAATAGCCGCTCTTACGATCTGGACCGCACCCAGGATGCCAACCAGCGCATCATGGAAATCTACAAGCGCAATCAGGATGCGGTAAGTGGTGTTATCAACTTCAACTCAGCTTCTGCTGTGCAAGAAGAGCTGATGACTCACTGTTCAGCAGACAGCGTGCTGCAGGCGATGAACACTCTGGATGCCCGTCTTGGTGCCGTACGTACCTATGAAGAGATGAGCCTGACCGATCGCCGTGAAGTGCGTCGTCTGCTGCTCTGTATCGATGACACCGCACGCAAGGTTTCCAAACTCTCTCTGCCGGCCAAGGAGCTGACCGATCTGGCCAAATGGCGCAAGGATCTGACCGCGACAGCCGAATACGCTCCGACCTGGGTGATCGTCTCCATCGCGATGGCGCTGGGTTGCGGCACCATGGTGGGCTGGCGTCGTATCGTTCACACCGTTGGTGAGAAAATCGGTTCTACCGGTATGACCTATAGCCAGGGGATTGCTGCCCAAATCACGGCGGCCAGCTCCATCGGTATTGCCAGCCTGACCGGTATGCCGGTATCGACCACCCACATTCTCTCCTCTGCGGTGGCGGGTACCATGGTGGCCAACAAGTCAGGCCTGCAAAGCCAGACCATCAAGACCATTCTGATGGCGTGGGTGCTGACCCTGCCGCTGACCATGCTGCTCTCTGGTGGCCTGTTTATCATCAGCCATCATCTGTTTGCATAATGTCTTCAAGCATTTGTATATCAAAGGGCCTTCGGGCCCTTTTTTATTTCGACATGAGTTCCATACCCCTTTTTTACCTATCGATTAGAGCCTACTGCACCTTGCTAATTCAGATTGATGTGATGTAGAACGACCCCTAACAAGTAGGGGGGAGGGAGGGATAAGGGATATCCCGTTATTGGTACAAGAAAAGAGCCACACAGTGTTTTTAGATACAACCCTGATCGGTGTTTATCGCAGCTCGCGTTATCCTGCGATACCCAGTCAATAGATAGTATTTCACCCATAGACATAAGCAAGAGCGCCGTAGCCAAGTGTTCTCCAATCAGCATCAGGGATTTCTATTAACAGGAACCTGGGTTATTTGGTTAGTACATGTAATTAGCGGAGGGGAGGGATAACTTTGCCTCCAATCAGAAAGTTACCGCTACAAAATATACGATTACATGATGCAGCATTTGCTGCGTTGTGTCCCTGGGTATAGGATTTGGATTGATCTATCACACATATTCCAGATGTATGTCAGATTGTGGTTTTATGTGGAGCGGACTTAATCTGGATAGTGGATAGATATCCTGATATCTAAATCACATTGGCAGTTCAAGCTGTAATCCGCGACTTGGCAATAATGAGTCGGAACTAGACCGAGAGATGTACTACTGGGCGCATGACTGATTAGTTTCATATGCCAACAAACTTGTTTGTGACTTAAGCTTTTGTGGCCATTATTTCGAATAAATAGAATTTAGGTAGAAAACTTAGTACGCCTTTAGTTTTAAGGGAATAAACCAAAGACACCACTGATCCGTTCATGACGATCTTGCCCTCATCCAGATGGCGTTCGATATCGGAATCACACTGACGCATTAGCAACTGATAACTAGGTGAATGTCACCCATAAAAAAGAGCCACACAATGTGTGGCTCTTTGCTTGTTCCAACAACAGGAACTATTAAGGACGACCAGCCGGGCAGGAAGCCACATTGACGGCTGCGGTGCTGCCACCGTGGCGGCCAGAGCTAACCACTTCGCCACGAACCAGAGGCGGATAGTCCACCGGTTCACGAGCTGGCAGGGCAGGTGCTTCGGCAGGGGTTGCCATTGGCGCAGATGCCTTGCGAGCTCGAGCCAACAGACCGGCACCGTGCTTAACCTGCTTGGTTACGGCTACGGGAGTCTCTTCAGCTACAACTTTTACCGGCTCTTCAGCAACAGGTGCAGTAGTTATTGCTTCGGTGACCTCAACTGCTTCAACAGCGGCTACCGGAGCTTCGGCAACAACTTCAGCAGGTTGTTCAGCTTGTGTAATCTCAACCTGAGTTGCTGCAACTACTGCGACAGCAGGGGCTTCCACTTCTACGGTATCAACAACAGGTGTTGCGGCCACTTCGGTCTGTACCGCATGAGCCTGCTCAGCTGACTCCTCAGCAACAGCTTCGACAACCACGTGTTCGGTCAGTGCAGCAGAAGCTTGCAGGGCTGCCGCGACAGCTTCAGCGCTCGGGATGGTGACAACAGGCACTACCGGCTCTTCAACCTGCGCTTTGGCAATATCGGCCTGGGCGGCGGTAGTCAGAGTAGGCTCGGCTTGTTGCTCTTCATCACGCTGGCTACGTGCTTCTTCATTAATACGCTTGCGACGTTGGCCTTCGATGCGCTGGCTGCGCGGAGTACGGCGGGAACGGCGCTGACCTTCGGCCTGCTCATCCTGGTCGCCAGTCTCAACAGCTGCAACCTGAACCTCTTCTACGACAGGCAGGGCAGGGGTGTCGCTCGCAGCAACATCAACGCGGATCTGCTTGCGCAGCTGGCGACGTTCGCGGCGCTCAGCCACTTTCTGCTCTTTTTCCTGACGTGGTTCGATGGCATCAACGGTTTCCACCGCGTCAACGACAACCTCGGCACGAGGCTCACGGGGAGCGCGTGGCTCACGAGCGGGACGTGGAGCACGGGGCTCACGTTCTTGACGCGCTTCAGTGCGAACTTCACGCTCTTGACGGGGCTCGCGCTCTTTACGAGGACGACGATTGCGGTTTTCACCACCTTCGCGGTTGCCATTTTCACGTTTCTCGCCAGCTTCCGCATTGTTGCGGTTGCCACGGTTGTCGTCACGACGAGGACGCTGACCACGGCCACGACCTTCTTCGCGCTGATGACGCTGACCCTCTTCCTTGCGTGCTTCCCGAGCCGCCGGTTTATCAGCCGGAGCTTTTACTTCGGCAGGGGCAGCATCGCTGCTGAACAGGCCGGTAATGCCTTTGATCAGCTTGCTGAAGAAACCTGCTTCGGCAGGTGCAGCGGCAACGGCCGGGGCTGTCTGCTGCTGTGCTGCAACTGGCGCGGGTTGAGTCGGCTGGGCAAAGCCTTGCAGCAGCGGTTGTTCACGTTCGATCACCTGAGCTTGCTTCGGCTGGTAGACCGGCTTGGCAATCTCGGTTTTCAGCTCGTAGCTGGCCGCTTCCGGGATCTCGTTCTGACGAATGCGGGTCACTTCGTAGTGCGGGGTTTCCAGATGCTGGTTCGGAATGATGTAAACACGCACATCATTTCGCTGCTCCAGACTGGCGATGGCAGCACGCTTCTCGTTGAGCAGATAGGCGGCAACATCAACCGGCACTTGGCCGTGAACCTGCTCGGTGTTGTCCTTCATGGCCTCTTCTTCGATGAGACGCAGGATGGACAGGGCGAGGGATTCGTTGTCACGAATCACGCCTTGACCCTGGCAACGGGGGCAGATGTGGCTGCTGGACTCGTTGAGGGAGGGGCGCAGACGCTGGCGAGACATCTCCAGCAGACCGAAACGGGAGATCCGACCCAGTTGGATGCGGGCACGATCCTGATGAACCGCTTCACGCAGACGGTTTTCCACTTCGCGCTGATGGCGAACCGGCGTCATGTCGATGAAGTCGATAACGATCAGGCCACCCAGGTCGCGCAGACGCAATTGACGGGCAATTTCATCGGCCGCTTCCAAGTTGGTTTGCAGCGCCGTCTCTTCGATATCGCCGCCCTTGGTGGCGCGGGAGGAGTTGATATCGATGGAGGTCAGGGCTTCGGTCGGATCGATAACGATGCTGCCGCCGGAGGGGAGGCGCACTTCACGCTGGAAGGCTGACTCGATCTGGCTCTCAATCTGGAAGTGGTTGAACAGGGCAACTTCACCCTTGTACAGCTTCACACGGTTGAGGAAATCGGGACGTACCAGCTCGATATGGGCCTTGGCACGTTCGAAAATCACCGGATTGTCGATCAGGATCTCGCCCACATCGCGACGCAGATAGTCACGGATGGCACGCACTATGACGTTGCTTTCCTGATGGATTAGCACCGGCGCAGCGCGCTCCTGGGAGGCCTTGTGGATAGAGTCCCAGTGGTTGAGCAGGACGTTCAGATCCCACTCCAGCTCTTCTGGCGACTTGCCTACACCGGCGGTACGCACGATCAGGCCCATGCCTTCCGGCACGGTCAATCCACTCAGGGCTTCTTTCAGTTCAGTCCGCTCATCACCCTCGATGCGGCGGGAGATACCACCGGCACGGGGGTTGTTGGGCATCAGTACCAGGTAGCTACCTGCCAGGCTGATAAAGGTGGTGAGGGCTGCACCCTTGGTGCCACGCTCTTCCTTGTCGATCTGGACGATAACTTCCTGACCTTCGCGGACCACTTCTTTGATGTTGGGACGACCCTGATAGGAGTAACCGGAGGGGAAGTAATTGCGGGCGATCTCCTTCAACGGCAGGAAACCGTGGCGCTCGGCGCCGTAGTCGACAAAAGCAGCTTCAAGGCTGGGTTCTACGCGGGTGATCTTACCCTTGTAAATGTTCGCTTTCTTCTGCTCGTGTCCCGGACTTTCAATATCCAAATCGTAGAGCTGTTGTCCGTCAACCAGCGCTACGCGCAACTCTTCTTCTTGAGTTGCGTTGATAAGCATTCTTTTCATTGAGTTCTCATTATTGTGTCATTTTGATTTCCTCCATCTGGGTCCTGCCAGCGCCGGCCTCGGGTCTTCAGCATACTGGGGCAACCTCCCGGTTGGGGTATGCATGAGGCGCAAACTAAGGGCGTTCTGGTCATCTTTTCTCGAGAAGAGATGAATAAGGATGCCGAAATGGAGACAAATAAACGGTGATGTTTGTGTTCTCCATGCGTTGTACCTCGCACCCGGGAACCGTCATGTTCTTGTATACACGGTGTATCGGGATTGGGTGGCATACTTTTTGGCCACTTAGTACAAGGCTTGAACACAATGACAAAACCTTGTTTATTATCCCATTTAAACCTCTTTTATAGCAAGGCGCCATTTTTCAACAAACCAGCAGCCAAGGGGCGCTGGCAGTGGTAAAATCCGCGCCATGACACAGATACATCAACAAGTGCAGCTGCTCACCATCGAAGCTGAGCATGACGGGCAGCGCATCGACAATTTTCTCAAGACTCAGCTAAAGGGCGTCCCCAAGAGCCTGATCTATCGCATCCTTCGCAAAGGTGAAGTGCGAGTAAACAAAAAGCGCATCAAACCGGAGTACAAACTCTGCGCAGGTGACGAGGTGCGGGTTCCTCCCGTTCGCGTCGCTGAAAAAAATGAGCTGCCATCCGCCAACCTCGGTGTTATCCAGCGTCTGGAGAGCCAGATCCTGTTTGAAGACGATGCCATGATCGTGCTGAACAAGCCCTCCGGCATGGCCGTACATGGCGGCAGCGGGCTGAGCTTTGGCGTTATCGAAGGGCTGCGCGCCCTGCGTCCTGAAGCCCGTTTCCTCGAACTGGTTCATCGACTGGATCGCGATACCTCTGGCGTACTGCTGGTTGCTAAAAAACGCAGCGCCCTGCGCAGCCTGCATGAGCAGTTGCGCGTCAAGACCATGCGCAAGCAGTATCTGGCGCTGGTTCGTGGCAAATGGCAGGCTCACGTCAAGGTGGTCAATGCCCCGCTGCGCAAAAACGACCTGCAGTCTGGCGAACGGGTAGTACGGGTCAGCGCCGATGGCAAGCCATCGGAAACCCGGTTCCGTATCGTGCGTCAATTTGCCGAAGCGACCCTGGTCGAGTGCAGCCCTATCACCGGTCGTACTCACCAGATCCGGGTGCACACCCTGCATGCCGGTCACCCGATTGCGTGTGATGATAAGTATGGTGAAGCGGCGTTTGACGAGAAAATGCGCAGCCAAGGGCTGAAACGGCTCTTTTTGCATGCCTGGAAGCTCAGCTTCACCCATCCGGCCGATGGTCGCGAGATGCAGGTAGAAGCACCGCTGGCACCTGAACTCGACAACTTCCTCAACGGCTTGCCACGCTGATGCAGGATATCCGGCTCGCCATTTTCGATTGGGACGGTACCCTGATGGATTCGGTGGGCCGCATTGTTGCCTGTGTGCAGGGGGCCGCCAGAGATTGTGAGCTGGCAGTACCTGCACCGTCCCAGATCCGGCAGATTATCGGGTTGAGCCTCGATGTCGCCATGTCCCGCCTGTTCCCTTTACGTAGCGACAGTGGCATCACCATTGATGAGCGCCAGATTGCCGCACTCATCGATCGCTATCGTTATCACTATCTGCACGACACCACCCCCAGTCCGCTGTTTGCCGGGGCAGGGGAGCTGCTGCATGACTGGCGGTCACGGGGCCTGCAACTGGCCGTCGCGACCGGTAAATCACGCCGTGGGCTGGATCGGGTATTTGATGAGACCGGGCTGCGCCCGTTGTTTATGACCAGTCGTGGGGCTGATGAGGCCAACTCCAAGCCCGATCCGCTGATGCTTGAGCAGATCCTGGACGAACTGGGGCTTTCACCCCGGCAGGCCGTGATGGTCGGCGACTCTGTTCACGATATGGCGATGGCCGAGGCAATCGCCATGCCGCGCATTGGCGTCACCTGGGGTGTGGATAGCCGCGATGCCCTCAGTTGTTACGAGCCAGTAGCAGTGGTTGACTCTATGACGGCTCTTCGCACGTTGTTGTAAACGTCTCTCGCCTTGAGTGACATCAATCTGATTGATAAAAGGCCGGTCAATTGACCGGGCCTTTTATATATCTTCTAGCTCATCCATTCGCCCACCATCAGGGCAGGGCGATGCCGTGGCGCTCCAGCAGCTCGATCAGACCGATCAGCGGCAGACCGATCAAGGCGTTAGGATCACGCCCTTCCAGCCCCTTAAATAGCACGATCCCCATCCCTTCGCATTTGAAGCTGCCAGAACAATCGAGGGGGAGTTCAGCCTCTACATAGCGGCGAATGGCGGCTTCGTCGAGATCGCGAAAGTGAACCATAAACGGTTCAATCAATTGATGAATCTCGTTGGTTGCAGCGTTAAGTACGCACAGGCCGGTGTAAAAGGTGACGCTGCGACCCTGGGCCGCCATCAGCTGTGCTATGGCATTATCTATGGTGCCCGGTTTGCCGAGGATGCGGCCATCGCAGACACACACCTGATCAGAGCCGATGATCAGCCCGTGATCACGACTATTTGCAATGGCTTGGGCCTTTGCCCGGGCAAGTCTGGCCACCAGCTCCTGAGCGGATTCATCTGCCAGCGGGCGTTCGTCTACGTCGGGAGCTGCACATTCAAAGGGGAGGCCAAGCTTCTCCAGCAGGGTTTTGCGATAGCGAGAAGTTGAGGCGAGGATAAGATTCTGTGGCATAATCCGAATACCGATGAAAGCAAGTACCGGCATTCTAGGGACTTGTGGCGTTAAAATCATCGGCGGTAAGGACTTTTTCCTTTGACTATCAGTTGTTGGACCTATATTATTCGCGCCCTATGCAAAAGGTGAAGTTGCCCGTTAAGGTTGATCCAGTCCGTAGTGCCTTGAAGCTGCTCGATTACATCGGGATAGTGGAAAAGTCGCAGATGCCCAGGCTGGAGGAATCAACCGCTGGCTTGCGGAGTGATATCGAGGTATCGCTGCATTTTGGCAAAGATGTCCAGAAGTTGACCGTTATGAAAGGCACTGCCCATGCCAAGGTTGACCTGGTTTGCCAACGTTGCGGAGAGACTTTCGAGCATCTCTGTGAAGCTGAATTTATCTACACTCCGCTGTTCGAGAGAACAAACGAGGAAGAACTGCCGGAAGCTTATGAGCCCATTGAGTTGGACGAAAACGGCGAGATGGATCTTCATCAAATCCTGGAGGATGAACTCATCCTCTCGTTGCCTCAGGTAGCCATGCATTCTCTGGATGCGTGTCCCCGCGGTAACATGGAGATGACTTGGGGGGAAATCGAACCTGCTGATGAGCGGCCGAATCCCTTTGCAGTTCTTGAAGAGCTTAAACGTAAGTGAATTTAGGAGTTAGCCTACAATGGCCGTACAACAGAACCGTAAAACCCGTGCCAAGCGTGGCATGCGTCGTTCCCACGATGCGCTGACCACCGCTGCCCTGACTGTTGATCAGACCAGTGGCGAAATCCATCGTCGTCACCACGTGACTGCCGATGGTTTCTACCGCGGTAAAAAGGTAATCGCTTAAGGATTGCCTTTGTCTACGCAAACTGTCGCGCTAGACATCATGGGGGGAGATATTGGCCCCTCGGAAACAGTGCCTGCCGCCGTGCAGGCACTGTCTCTTTTACCCCAGCTAAAACTGATCCTGGTCGGTGACCAACATCAGACCTCCTCTCTGCTGCAGCAACATGGCTTGCTGAATCATCCCCGCGTCCGTTTCGTACATGCATCCCAGGTGGTTGGCATGGGCGATAAACCGATCGTGGCGCTGCGTACTCTGAAAGACTCCTCCATGCGGGTGGTTCTCAATCTGGTGAAAGCCGGTGAGGCCGATGCCTGCGTGAGCGCCGGCAACACCGGTGCGTTGATGGCGATGGCCAAGTGCGTGCTCAAATCTCTGCCCGGGGTCGATCGGCCGGCACTTATCAAGGCGCTGCCGACACTGAGCGGCAAGCGCACCGTGATGCTGGATCTTGGTGCCAACGTCAGTTGCGATGCGGATACCTTGCTTCAATTTGCGGTGATGGGCTCCGTGGTGGCCGAGAAAGTCGAAGGCATCGCTTCTCCTCGTGTTGCCTTGCTCAACATCGGGGAAGAGGAGATCAAGGGGAACGACTTGGTGCGCCACAGTGCCGAATTGTTACGCCAGTGCAACGCGCTTAACTATGTCGGTTTCATTGAAGGGGATCGCATCTTCAGCGGTGAGTGCGATGTGATCGTCTGCGATGGTTTTGTTGGCAATGTCGCCCTCAAAACGGCCGAGGGGGTAGTGCGGATGATGGCTCAGCTGGCGGGATATCCCCGCAAGAAGCGCACTTTTCTTGGCCGGATCGCCGGTTTTATGTTCAAACGGCGTTTTTCTTACCTGAACCCCGACCAGTATAACGGGGCAAGTCTGTTAGGATTGCGCGGCATTGTGGTAAAAAGTCATGGGCGAGCCGAGCGGCGCGCCCTGTGTAATGCGATCCTGCTGGCCGCACAAGAGGCCAAACATCAACTTCCACTGCAAATAGCAGATCGCCTTGAAGCTGTCTTTTCCGACAGGGACCTATAAGAACTCTATGCATAGCAAAATTCTGGGTACTGGCAGCTACCTGCCGAGTTCAGTGCGTACCAACGCCGATCTCGAGCAGATGGTTGAGACCAGTGACGAGTGGATCGTGGAACGCACCGGGATCCGTGAGCGCCGCATTGCCGGTGCTGATGAGACCGTTGCCACCCTCTCTTACCAGGCCGCCCTGCGGGCCCTGGATGCCGCGGGCCTGACCGCGGCCGATCTCGACATGATTGTGCTGGCCACCACCAGCGCAGAAAACGCCTTCCCGGCAGCTGCTTGCGAACTGCAAGGGCTACTGGGTGTACAGGGGATCCCTGCCTTTGACGTGGCGGCAGCCTGCGCCGGTTTTACCTACGCACTCTCCATTGCCGATCAGTTCGTCAAATCCGGTGCTGCCCGCCATGTGCTGGTCGTCGGGGCCGATGTGTTGTCGCGCATGTGCGATCCGGAAGATCGCGGCACCATCATTATTTTTGGTGATGGGGCCGGTGCCGTGGTGATTGGCGCCAGCGAAACACCGGGCATTCTCTCCACCCATCTTCATGCCGATGGCCGTTATGGCGATCTGCTCAAGCTGCCGCAACCCCGTCGCGGTATGCCGGGCGCCGAACTCGAAGCCTACATGTACATGAAGGGCAACGATGTGTTCAAAGTGGCGGTCACCCGTTTGAGCGAGATCGTGACCGAGACGCTGGCAGCTGCCGGTCTCGAGCCGAGTGAGCTGGACTGGCTGGTGCCCCATCAGGCCAACTTCCGCATCATCAGCGCCACAGCCAAGAAACTCGGCATGGGCCTCGATAAGGTAGTGTTGACCCTCGACAAGCACGGCAATACCTCTGCTGCGTCCGTACCTATCGCTTTCGATGAAGGGGTGCGGGATGGCCGGATCAAACCGGGCCAGCTGGTACTGCTGGAAGCCTTCGGCGGTGGTTTTGCCTGGGGCTCGGCACTGGTTCGCCTCTGATCTAATGCGGGATGAGCGAGTGCTGTCATCCCGCAACGATTTCATTTTTGCTTATCTAAAAGGAATCAATGATGACCCAATTTGCCATTGCCTTCCCGGGACAAGGCTCCCAAACCGTGGGCATGCTGGCCGAGCTGGCCGAGCAACATGCCGTGATCAAGGAGACCTTCGCCGAGGCGAGCCAGGTGCTGGGTTATGACCTGTTTGCCTTGGTAATGAACGGTCCGGCCGAAGAGCTGAACAAAACCTGGCGTACCCAGCCCGCACTGCTGACTGCTTCTGTCGCACTGTGGCGTCTGTGGCAACAGCAGGGGGGGGCAACGCCTTCCGTCATGGCTGGTCACAGCCTGGGTGAGTATTCCGCTCTGGTTTGCAGCGGTGCGCTGGCCTTTACCGATGCCGTTAAACTGGTCGAGCTGCGTGGTCTGGCCATGCAGGAAGCGGTACCGGAAGGTACTGGTGCCATGGCTGCCATCATCGGTCTGGACAACGACGCCATCGCTGCCAACTGCGAAAAAGCGGCAGAGGGGCAGGTGGTTTCTCCGGTCAACTTCAACTCTCCGGGCCAGGTGGTTATCGCTGGCCATAAAGAGGCTGTCGAGCGCGCCAACGTGCTGATGAAAGAGTCGGGCGCCAAGCGTGCGCTGCCGCTGCCGGTTTCCGTGCCGTCTCACTGTGCGTTGATGAAACCTGCCGCAGAAAAACTGGCAGCTGCGCTGGACGGGATCGAGATCAAGGTTCCTGCCATCGCGGTCATCAATAATGTCGACGTATCCTGTGAACAGGATCCGGTCGCCATCAAGCAAGCTCTGGTGCGTCAGCTGTTCAGCCCGGTTCGTTGGACCGAGACTGTCGAGCGGATGGCCAATGAGGGCGTTACCCTCGAAATCGAGATGGGCCCGGGCAAAGTATTGACTGGGCTCGCCAAGCGCATCGACAAGCGCGTAGAAGGTATTCACGCCAACGATGCAGCCTCTTTCGAGCAGGCGCTGGCCCAGATCAAGTAAACAGGAGCAAGTAATGAGCTTTACCGATAAGGTTGTGTTGGTGACCGGTGCCAGTCGTGGCATCGGCCGTGCAATTGCCGAAACTTTCGCGGCCCGTGGCGCCAAAGTCGTCGGCACAGCGACCAGCGAGAGCGGCGCCGAGGCGATCAGCGCCTATCTGGGTGAGCAGGGTTGTGGCATGGCACTGAACGTGACCAGCCAGGAATCCATCGAAGCCGTTTTCGCTGCCATCAAGGCGCGTTTTGGTGACATCGACATCCTGATCAACAACGCCGGTATCACCCGCGACAACCTGTTGATGCGGATGAAAGATGACGAGTGGAACGAGATCATCGATACCAACCTGACCTCGCTCTACCGTCTGAGCAAACCGGTACTGCGGGCGATGATGAAGAAGCGCAATGGTCGCATCATCAGCATCGGTTCCGTCGTTGGTACCATGGGCAATGCCGGTCAGGTCAACTATGCAGCCGCCAAGGCGGGTCTGGTTGGCTTTACCAAATCGCTGGCGCGTGAAGTGGCCTCCCGTGGTATCACGGTCAACGCGGTTGCCCCCGGTTTCATCGAAACCGACATGACTCGCGCCCTGAACGAAGAGCAACGTGCCGGCATCATGAGCCAGGTTCCTGCCGCTCGTCTGGGTGATCCGAAAGAAATTGCCGCCGCTGTGGTATTCTTGGCTTCCGATGAAGCAGCCTATATCACCGGTGAAACCCTGCATGTTAATGGCGGGATGTACATGGTGTAATCAATTTGTCGTGAGTTCTGTTCAAATTTGCGATAGTACGCCGAAGTTTGGCGAATTTCGTGGTTTGACCAGCGGCAAGCTACTTGCAAACTCACGTCAATTGAATAAACTACCCCAACCAGACGCAATAGCGTATTTTTAAAGGAAAATTCAGGTCATGAGCAACATCGAAGAACGCGTAAAGAAAATCATCATTGAACAACTGGGTGTTAAAGAAGAAGACGTTAAGAACGCTGCCTCCTTCGTCGACGACCTGGGCGCTGACTCTTTGGATACCGTTGAACTGGTAATGGCGCTGGAAGAAGAATTCGATACCGAAATTCCTGATGAAGAAGCCGAGAAGATCACCACTGTTCAAGCGGCTATCGACTACATCACCGCTAATCAGGAATAAGTTCCTGTTCTGAAAGAAGCGGCCCAAGGGCCGCTTCTTTTGTATTTGTTTCCTTTCAAATCACCTCTCGGAGACTACCTCAGTGTCAAAACGCAGAGTCGTGGTGACCGGCTTGGGGATGCTTTCCCCGGTAGGCAACACAGCCGAATCCAGCTGGCAAGCCCTGCTCAACGGGCAGAGCGGCATTTCCCTTATCGACCATTTCGATGCCAGCGAGTTTGCAACCCGTTTTGCAGGTCTGGTCAAGGACTTCGATCCCGAGCAGTACGGTATCAACCGTAAAGACGCTCGCAAGATGGATCTCTTCATTCAATACGGTATTGCTGCCGGTATGCAGGCACTGGACGATTCAGGCCTCGCCATCAACGACGACAATGCCGAGCGCGTCGGTGTGGCGATCGGTTCCGGGATTGGCGGTCTGGGTCTGATTGAACAGAACCACGACAGCCTCGTCAACGGCGGCCCGCGCAAGATCAGCCCCTTCTTCGTGCCCTCCACCATCATCAATATGGTGTCCGGTCATCTCTCCATCATGAAAGGTCTGCAAGGGCCGAACATCGCCGTGACGACCGCCTGTACCACTGGTACCCATGCCATCGGCATGGCTGGCCGGATGATCGCTTACGGTGATGCCGACGTGATGGTCGCCGGCGGTGCCGAGAAAGCTTCCACCGCGATGGGGATGGGTGGCTTCGCTGCCGCCAAGGCACTCTCCAACCGCAACGACGAGCCGCAAAAAGCGAGCCGTCCGTGGGATAAAGATCGCGATGGTTTCGTGCTGGGTGACGGTGCCGGTGTACTGGTGCTGGAAGAGTACGAACACGCCAAGGCCCGTGGCGCCAAGATCTACGCCGAGCTGGTCGGTTTTGGTATGAGCGGTGACGCGTACCACATGACTGCGCCTCCTGCAGATGGCAACGGTGGTGCTCGCGCCATGAAAAATGCCATCAAGGATGCCGGCATTGCCCCCGAGCAGATTGGTTACATCAACGCGCACGGTACCTCCACCCCGCTGGGTGATGTGGCCGAGCTGCGTGGCATGAAGTCGGTGTTTGGTGAGCACGCCAAATCCCTGATGGTGAGCTCCACCAAGTCGATGACCGGTCACCTGTTGGGCGCCGCCGGTGCCATCGAGGCGATCATCACTGTGCTGGCCCTGCGCGATCAGATTGCACCGCCCACCATCAACCTGGACAACCCGGATGATGAGTGCGATCTGGATCTGGTGCCCCATGTGGCCAAGCCGGGTAACTTCGAGTACGCCCTATCCAACTCGTTTGGTTTCGGCGGTACCAATGGTTCCCTGATCTTCAAACGCGTATAATTGCCTGCGGGCAATGACAGAGGCCCGATACTGCCGGTATCGGGCCTTTTTTATCGGAGGGATCTCTTTGCTGATCAATGGATTGAAGCTCGATACCATCTCGGCCCGCGACCGTGGTCTGGCCTATGGCGATGGCCATTTCACCACCATGGCGGTGAAAGAAGGAAAGGTATTGCAGTGGCCAGCGCATCTGGCTCGACTGCAACAGACCAATAGCCGGCTGGGAATGGTTGAACCGGACTGGGAATTGTTGGCTCTGGAACTCGAGACTCTGGTTGCTGGTGAACAACAGTGTGTTGCCAAGGTGATGCTGACTCGGGGGGAGGGTGGCCGCGGTTATGATGGCAGCGGGTGCCAGCAGACGACCCGTATTCTTTCGCTGGCGCCTTTTCCTGCCCAGTATGCCCAGTGGCAACGCGAGGGGATCAACTTGCTGGTGTGCCGCCAGCGAATTGGTGATGCCCCCATGCTGGCCGGGCTCAAGACCCTCAACCGGTTGGAGCAGGTGCTGCTCAAGAGCGAACTTGTCAGCCGTGGTGCAGTCGAAGGAGTAGTGCTCAGCAGCCGTGGCGTGCTGGTCGAAGGGGTCAGTGCCAATCTGTTTTGGCGTCGGGGCAAGACGGTGTTTACGCCCGATCTGGCCCGTTGCGGGGTTGACGGCATCATGCGCCGTCAGGTCATGGCGATGCTGAAACAGATGAGTATTGAGTTGCGTGTGGTAGAGGCTCCGTTGGAGTCACTATGGCAGGCGGAAGAGGTGTGGCTCACCAATACCCTGATGGGGGTGGTGCCGGTCATCGGCATCGAGGATAAACACTATCCAGCCCCGGTATTGAGCCGCCGTTTACAGGAGCGTTTGGTCATTGAAGTTTAATCGGCTTTACACCCTGCTCGCGGGGGCGGCACTGACTGTGGCCGTCGCCGGGGGCTATGTGCATTACAAGTGGCAGCAGGTGGAGACGCTCACCAACAAGGGGCCGACTCGCCTCTTTACGGTGGAGAAGGGAGCTCATGCTGCTCGCCTGATCGCCGAGTTGGGTGATGGTGAACCCAGTCCGTGGGCGGTGCGCCTCTGGCTGCGCGGTCATCCCGAGCTGGTTGCCATCAAGTCAGGCACCTATGAAATCAAGGAGGGGGCGCTGCTCAAGGAGACCCTCTCGCTCTTTGCCTCGGGCAAGGAGTTCCACTTCAGCCTCACCTTCGTCGAGGGCTCCCGCTTTGAGGATTGGCTGAAGCAGTTGTCCAGTGCCCCTTATCTGGAACGGCTCACGGTCGAGTTGCCCGAGGCTGATCTGGCCAAGGAGCTGGGTATCGAGAATGGCAAGCTGGAGGGGTGGTTTTTGCCGGAAACCTACGCCTATACCACCCATGCCAGCGATCTCTCCATTCTGCGCCGCGCTCACCAGGACATGGAGACATTCCTGCAGCAGAGCTGGGACAAGCGGCAGGCCAATCTGCCTTACAAGACCCCCTATGAAGCGCTGATCATGGCCTCGATCATCGAAAAAGAGACCGGTTTGCCTGAAGAGCGGGCACAAATTGCCTCGGTGTTCGTCAATCGTCTGCGTCTTGGCATGAAGTTGCAGACCGACCCCACCGTGATTTACGGGGTGAAAGACCGTTACGACGGCAACATTCGCCGCAGCGATCTGACTGACAAGAACCCATATAACACCTATGTGATCGATGGTCTGCCGCCGACGCCCATTGCCATGCCGGGCAAGGCATCCATCGAAGCGGCACTCAACCCCAAGTCGACCGACTATCTCTATTTTGTTGCCAAGGGCGGTGGTGCTCACTACTTCTCCAAGACCCTCGATGAACACAATCGGGCGGTTCGCGAATACATATTGAAGAAATCCTGATGTCTAAATTTATCGTTATTGAAGGTTTGGAAGGGGCAGGGAAGAGCTCTGCCGTCCGTTACGTCACCGACTATCTGCAGCGCCAAGGCATCGAGCGGATCGAATGTACCCGCGAGCCGGGTGGTACGCCGCTGGCCGAGCGGATGCGGGCCATCGTCAAAGAGGTGCATGACGAGCGCCTTACCATCGAAGCTGAGCTGCTGCTGATGTATGCCTCCCGGGTACAACTGGTGGAGACCCGCATCAAGCCGGCACTGGCCGATGGTGTCTGGGTGGTGGGGGATCGCCACGATCTCTCCTCCCAGGCCTATCAGGGGGGTGGCCGTGGTATCGATGCTGCTCTGATCGGAGCCATCAAGCAGGCGGTACTCGGCAATTTCAAACCGGATCTCACCCTCTATCTCGATATCGATCCCGCACTCGGTCTGCAACGCGCCCGCCATCGTGGCGAACTGGATCGGATCGAGCTGGAGCAGCTCAGCTTTTTCGAACGGACTCGTACCCGTTATCTCGAACTCGCCGCCAAGGATGATTCCATCGTTGTGATCGATGCGGGGCAAACCCCGGCACAGGTAAAAGCGGCGATTGAAGCTGCGCTGGATGCTCGCCTATGTATCCCTGGTTGATCCCCGACTGGCAGGCACTGAGCCAGACGGCAGCGGCCGGCAGACTGGGTCATGCCTGGTTGTTGCTTGGCGATCCCGGTCTTGGCAAGGAGCAGCTAGCTGAACGGTTGGCGCGTTTGCACCTTTGCCAACAACCGGATCGCGGAGAGCCGTGTGGCCATTGCCACTCCTGCCAGCTTTTTGACAAAGGCCATCATCCGGATCTCGGCACCATCAGTCGCGACAGCAAGACCATCGGGGTCGAAGCGATCCGTGATATCTGCAACCGACTGCAAGGCACGGCCCAGCTTGGCCGTGGCAAAGTTGTGATCATTCCTGATGCGGAGCGGATGACCGAATCGGCAGCCAATGCGCTGCTGAAAACCCTGGAGGACCCTGCCGGTGACAGCCTGCTGATCCTCATCGCCTCCCAGGTTTCCCGTCTGCTGCCCACCATTCTCAGCCGTTGCCACAAACACGTGTGTCAGTTGCCAAGTGAGGGTGAAACGGTGCGCTGGCTTGCTGAACAGGGACATCAGGCGACTCTGGCTCAGGTGCGGATCTGTCAGGGGGCGCCGCTGCGTGTGCTCGACTACATCGAGCAGCTGCAAGATGGTGCTCGCCGTGAGCTGCTCGAGGATCTGGTCGCCCTCGCCAAGTCCCCTAGCAAGGCGACCACCTTGTGCAGCCAGCTCGGTCAGGAGACACAAGTTCGTCTGCATTGGGTGCAGCTCTTTTTGTGCGATGCCCTGAAAACTCAGGCGGGATGCGGTCACCATCAACTGGCGATGCCGGATCTGGCTACCTTGAGCCAGCAGTTCGCCGGGCTGCATTCCAGTGAAAAACTGCTGGATGCCGAGCAGCAACTGGTCGCCCTGAAAGCGGCCTGTCAGCCGGGACAGCTCTCCAATCCCACCATTCATCTGATGAACTGGCTCAGTCGCTGGTTATAGAACGTCATTAGCAATAAAGGTTTTGTATGTTACTCGTTGACTCCCACTGTCACCTCGATCGTCTCAGCTATGGCAGCAAACAGAGCAATATGGCTGATGTGCTGGCCAAAGCGGCCGCGCAGGAGGTGGGATACTTTCTCTGTGTCAGCGTGACGCAAGAGCAATTTCCGACCATGATCACGGCCATTGCCCCTTATCCCCAGGTGTTTGCCTCCTGCGGGGTGCACCCCCTGAATCAGGAACCCGGTGTTGATGCCGAGTTGCTGCTCAAGCAAGCTGCCGACCCACGTGTGGTGGCCATTGGTGAGACCGGTCTCGATTACTTCTACTCACCCGAGAACAAGGAGGTTCAGCAAGCCTCCTTCCGTGAACATATCCGGGTTGCCCGTGCGCTGAACAAACCGCTGATCATTCATACTCGTGATGCCCAGCAAGATACTTTGCAGATCATGCGCGAAGAGGGGGCGGATCAGGTTGGCGGCGTGTTGCACTGTTTCACCGAGTCTCTCGAGATGGCAGAAGCGGCAATGGCGATGGGGTTCTATATCTCCATCTCGGGGATAGCCACGTTCAAGAATGCCTCGGCGTTGCAGGAGGTAGTGAAGGCGTTGCCTCTCGATCGACTGCTGGTCGAAACGGATGCGCCCTATCTTGCTCCGGTTCCACATCGGGGGAGGGAGAACGAACCCGCCTTCGTGCGCGACGTTGCCCAGTTTATTGCCGACCTGCGTCAAATACCGCTCAGTGAACTGGCAGAAGCAACCAGTCGCAACTTCTTTGAGTTGTTCAAACTTGCCCAGAAATAAGAGCCGACGCCCCGTATTACGGGGCGTTTTACTTTCAGTAACCCGTATATGGCGGTAAAGCAAGACGCAACTCACCAAGCCGTTATCTCTCACTATCGCAACATTGAATTGCCATCAGCGCAATGACTCAACCTGTAAACCGGACATGAATACGACATCAGTTTAGAGAAAACGGAGATGCTAGATTGGGGGTTAAACAGACACTCATTAGTATCGATAATATTCATTATCGATACTTGATGAAGCTGGAGGATCCTGTAAGATCCTCCTAAACTTCATATGAATCATGATCTTCCGTGTCACATCCATCCATTTCAGGCTCAGCTCATCAGTCATTGCAAACGGTCTTTGATGCCCAGCTAAATAGCCGTGCTCGCCGTTTCCTGCGCAGTGCCAAAGCAGATTCGACCCTCAATGCCTATCAGGCGGATACCCGGATTTTTGTCTTTTGGTGCCAGTTGCATGGTCTGGATCCACTGCAAACGACCCATCACGACATCATGAACTTTCTGGCAGATCAGGCCGACGGGGTACTGGCTGACTGGGTATGGCTCAATAAAGAAGAAGGGAGAGGGGAGCTGCGTAATGGTGAACCGCGCAAACCAGCAACTCTGGTGCGAAGGCTCGCCGGGATCCGCTACGCCTTCAAACAGAAAGGCATTCACCCGATGCCGACCGAACACCCTGAAATCAAAGAGATGATGCGCGGTATTGTCCGTCTTGGTGATAACCGCAAGCGCAAAACGGGCGCCCTGACGCTGCAGCCATTGACCCAGGTGTTGGATGGCATCGATACCAATGATCTGGCAGGACTTCGGGATCACACCCTGTTGCTGTTGATGTTCAGTGGCGCTTTACGCCGCTCGGAAGCAGCCAGAATCGAGGTGAGTGACCTCGATTTTGTGGGGCAGGGGATCCGGCTTCGTCTCAAACCAAGCAAGCATCAACTCCATGAGACCGAAATTGCCCTTATCCCGGGCAAGCACTATTGCCCGGTTGCTGCGATTGGCAGCTGGCTCAAGAAGAGCCGGATCAATGAAGGGCCGCTCTTTCGGAGGATGAATCGCTGGGGCCAACTCACACCAGATCCTCTGGGACCGCAGGGTATCAACCTGATGATCAAGCGGCGCACCGGTCAGGCTATCGATGACCTCTATGTCAGTGGCCACAGTTTACGTCGCGGATTTATCACCTCGGCCGTCACCGCTGGCAAACCGATGAACAAGATCATCGAGGTTACCCGTCACAAGGATATGCGCACCCTGCAAGAGTACTTTGACGATGCCCATAAATTCTCTGATCACGCGCTGGATGGACTGCTTTAGCATAAGTGCGTCACTGCATTTTTTATGTTAAATGATATCCCATTGATCTGGTGGTATATTTGGTTGGCTTCGTAGTCAGCTGGCAGAGGGTAGGGGGAAGCCCCATCTTTTACCACTATGCGAAGAGGTGTGAGAGATAACCAGTTATAAAAACAAGTATCGCAAGGTCATATGAGCCAGGAAATCAACGAGCTTGAGGCAAAAGAGACTGCCTCGCAGAACAACGCCAAGCGCCAGCGTCAGCATGTAAAACGCAAACAAGAGAGTCATACCCGGTTGCAATGCTGGATCAGTAATCGCCATGCCGAACGGTTGGCGGCACTCGGCTTGCATCTTGAAGATAGCCAGGCATCACTCATCGAACAGGCGATCGATCTGCTCTATCACCATGAGCTGGGGAGCGAACCTCACGCAGAGAAAGTGGAGATAGCTCTGTTGGAAGAGAGTGTCGAATAACGATGAACTTGGCTAAGAAGAGATAAAAAAAGCCAGGTACGAATTCCGTGTACCTGGCATAGGGGAATTGGCTCCTTGCAGAGCCGTGCGCTAACTGGTGTTTGGTGTTCGGATTGCCTTAAGCTTAGACAAGGCTCAAGGCTTTTCAAGAACCCGATAAAATTTCAACCAGAGTGTGGGTTTTACAGACTCGAACAGCGTCGAGTCACCTTTCCTCGTTCAGTCAAAATCAGCCAAACAGATTGTTGTCGCGCACCAGCTCCCGGGGCAGGGCATTCTTGATCCGGCTACCCACCCATTTCCCCATACCCAGGGTATGCCCCTGATAGCGGACAATCACCTCGCCTGCGCCAGCATCCTGCTCTGGCCAGACGTCCCGCCCCATCATGAATTCCCGCGCGTTGGCGCTGTCCAGTTCGACCACGCCCTTGTTCGCTTTATCACCATAGGCGAGCGCCCACTCATGGGTGAGGCGATAGCCTTTCTTGAACGTCTCGGCCAACTTGATGCCGATGCGATCAAAGCGCAGCTTGCCCTGAACCTGTTCAAACAGATGAGGAAACAGCCAGATCTCGTCATTGCGGCCAAACAGTTGACCTTGTGGCGCCACACCAAAATTGGCTTCAATCTCGCGCAGCATGGGCTCAGACTCTTTCGATGCCAATGGCAGAAAGGGGAATTTGCCGAGCTTGCCCGGTTTGAACATGGTGTTTGGCACCGAGTGGTGCTTACGCAATCTGGCAACGAAAAAGCCTTCACTGTCGAAGATCTGGGGCCAAACGTGCAGGTATCCTTCGGATGTGCAGGCCTGCTCTGCATGGGGGAATAGATCGGCCAGCGAGTCAAAACTCAAGGCATCGCCAAACTTGTCCAGCAGTGACTGACAGACCTCCTGGTTCTCCTGCAAACTGAGTGTGCAGGTGGAGTAGACCAGTACGCCACCCGGTTTCAAGGCATGGAAGGCACTCTCCAGCAGCCCCTGCTGCACCGCAGCAATCTCGTCAATGCTTTCGATGCTCCAGTTGCGCAGCGCATCTTCATCCTTGCGCACGGTACCTTCACCGGAGCAGGGGGCATCGAGCAGGATGGCGTCGAAGGTCTCCGGCAGCCACTGCCCAAACACCTTGGCATCAAAGTGAGTCATCCCCACATTGGTCACCCCGCAGCGCTGAATATTGGCGCTCAATACCTTGAGCCGGCTGCTGGAAAACTCGTTGGCAACCAGCATCCCCTGATTGTTCATCAGGGCGGCGATCTGGGTAGTCTTGGAGCCGGGGGCGGCCGCTGCATCCAGCAACATGCCGTCCGCTTTGATCTTGTCGCTGGCAAACAGTGCCGTCACCGGCAGCATGGAGCTCGCTTCCTGAATGTAAAAGAGGCCACTCAAATGCTCGGCCGTGTTGCCAAGGGGCACGCTCTCATCAGTGCGGCTCAGCCAGAAGCCTGTCTCGCACCAGGGCACGGGATCGAACTGCCAGCCTTGTGGCTGCATCTTTTCAACGAAGTCAGAGACGGCAATTTTGAGCGTGTTGACCCGGATACTGCGGCGCAGCGGTCGTCGGCAACTTGCAACGAACTCATCCATGGAGAGATGAGCAGGCATGATGGCCGCTATATGGCGCAAAAAGTGATCGGGTAGATAGGTATTGTCGTGCACTGTGCCGTCTCGTTGACCGAAAAAGAGGGGCGACATCTTATCACAGGGCTAGGAATATTCTTAAAGTGCAGCAGGTAAAAATGAACAAGCCCGGCATTGGACCGGGCTTGGATAACAACGTGAAGAGAGGAATCAGGGTTTGATGCGGGGACTCCACTCCTGCCACTCTTTCTCGGCCTTGCCGTAGAGGGGATAGCTGTGCCCGGCCTTGACGGTCGGCCCCATCTCTTTTTCCGGCGTATTGAAGGCAATGCCGCCGGCAAGCAGGCTCTGCACCGTCTCGACCTCGATAGTGCCACCGGTCAGGCCAATGTCCGCCTTGACCCCGGAGACATTCCAGAAGCGGGAGTTGGCGCGCACCAGATGGGCATACTCCTGCTCCACATTGACGTCGATCACCACCTCGCTGCCATCGCGGGCCAGTGCCACCTTGGTCACGCTGCCGACCACCATCTTGCGAAACAGCAGCGGGCTGCCAACCGAGAGGCCATTCACCGACGGGCTTTTCAGGGTGAGGGCCAAACCGGCAGGGCCGCTCTGGCTCAGGGGGAAGCTGTTCCGACCAGCCCCTTTACCGGGCTCGGCCTCAACAAAGGCCCCCTTGATCAGGGTATCGAGATGGGCCACACCACCCAGACCCAGCTTGGCTTGCACCAGGGTAAAGCGCGCTCCGGATTGCAGGAAACGCTCGGCGTACAGGCCATCCAGCTCGGCCTTGAAGATCACCTGTCCCAAGGTCAGCTCCAGCTCGATCTCTTCAATTTTACCGATATCCACCCCGCGATAGCGGATCGGGCTGCCAATCCCGAGCCCCGGATTACTCTCTGCCACCAGTGACAGCTGGCGTACCTTGGCCTTGGCTTGCTCCTTGGAATCGAACAATTGATGGCTGCTGCGGCCATTCGCCAGATAGTCGAACTCGATGGCACCGCGCAGCAGGGTGCCAAGATTGCCAACTTTTACCTGCACACCATCAACCCGAACCCGGGTGTCGATAGCCGGTTTTTTCCAGAATTGTGGCTGGCGGGCGAGGAGAGGGGCATAGATGCCGTCAATCTCGAGCTCTATCTCCACTCCCTCTTTGGCGGCGCGCAGCTGTTTCACCTTGCCCGCTTCCAACCCCAGATAGAGCACCGGAGAGCCGATGCCGATGCCGTCCGCCTGATCCGCCTTGAGCAACCAGCGCTGGGGCTTGGCATCACGGGTACCGAGCAACGCCAGCTCCTGATTGGGGTAGAGGCGGTTTATCCGCTCGCCGCTGCTCGCCTGCACCAGCTTGATGCCACCGCTCAACCAGGCACTGGCCGGACTGGCCTCGACCTTGATACCGCTCAGGTCGGCATCTATCTGTAGCGGCGCAGCGCGATAGAAACGGGCACGGTTCAATAGATGGGCGTAAGCGGGTTGGATCTGCAGGGCCACGCTAGCATTGCCGCGCCCATCGAGATCGAGCTGGCTGATGCGACCAACCTGCAGCCCCTTGTACCAGAGGGGGGCATCCTGATTAAGACCTGCCAGATCGTCCGCTTGCAACGTCACCTTGATGCCATCTTGTGGCGCCCGATCGGTCAGCGCCATCCTGGCCACTTCTTTGCCCGCCACATAGTCAAGGCGAATGGCGGGACCAGAGAGCAGGCGATCGGCATTCTTCACACCGGTCGGGGAGAGAGAAACGCTCTCCCATACCAGCTGACTCTTGTCGGTGATGCGATATGCCTGCTCCGGATTGATCAGCGCTGTTACCACCCGCCCCTTGTCAGTAAGGTGGATAGGATCGACGCGACCAATTTCGATTCCCTCGAAGAGAATGGGCATTCCCTCCTTGATGGGCAGATCGCCCGCCATGATATCGATGCGCTTGCCGCGCGCCGCTTCTGCCAGCCCCTTGTAGAGGACGAAGGTTTGTCCTTTCTCCGACTCGGGAGACGCTTTGGGGGAGTCAAAGGCGATGCCGCCGCTCAGAATGGAAGTGAGGCTGCCAGCCTCAACGCTGACGCCAGCCAGACTGAAAGAGCCCTTGATGCCACTGATGTTCCAGAAGCGGGTATCGGTTTTGACCAGATGTTCAAAACGAGGCTCGATCACCAGATCCAGAATAACGTTCTGGTTGTCCTGACCCAGGCGGGTATTGATGACGCTGCCCACCTCGATGCCGCGGAAATAGAGCTTGGCACCGATACCGACCGAGCCCAGCGAATCGGCGGTCAGATGCAGCATCCGCCCTTGCGCCTGATAGCCGGGGGGAGGGCCGTCGAGGGCATCAAACTTCTCCTGCAGCGGATTGCTCTCGTGCCCAGGTTGCAGATTGATGTAGTTGCCGGAGACCAGGGTATCGAGACCGGAGATCTCGGTCAGCGATGCCTTGGGGCTCACCAGCCAGAAGTCGGACCCCTTGCGAATAAGCGGGCGGGCACGGCTGTCAATCTTGGCCAGCACCGCAATGCGGCGGCCATCCTCGGCCAACTCCAGCTCCTGCACCACCCCGATGGCCACCCCCTGATAACGGATCTGGGTCTTGCCCGGCAAGATGCCATTACCCTGAGCGAAGTTGATCTGGATAAGCTGGCCACGACTCGCTATCTGTTGATAGAGAAAGCCGCCAGCCAGCAGCAGGGCGATGAGTGGTAACAACCAGACTGGCGATAGCCAGCGGCGCTTTTCGATGACGGGTTCAGCCCCGATCATAGTGACTCCTTATTGACCAGGCGCAGCCGCCCATCAGACAGAAACAGAAAACGCATCAACGGGCCGCCTTGTCCCAAAGCAGTCGGGTATCGAGCATGCGGGCCGACATCATGGTCAGCACCACCACACCGGCAAAGGCGGTGGCGCCGGGGCCAGCCCGGACGCTTAGCATGACGCCACGATCGACCAGCGCCACCATCAGCGAAATGACAAACAGATCCAGCATCGACCAGCGGCCGATAAAGTCGATCACCCGATACATCAAGAGCTGACGCTTGCGCCGCACCGGTTTGGCCCGTTGCAGCTGCCAGCAGATCCAGGCCAACCCGATTATCTTGCCCACCGGTACCAGTATGCTGGCGGTGAGCACTATGGTGGCAATCCCGCTCATCTTGCTGCGATAGAGCATCAGGATCCCGCTGAAGATGGTATCCGACTGCAATAGCCCCTTGTTGTAGAAGTGGGTGATGGGCAGCAGGTTGGCGGGGAGCAGCATAAAGGTGGCCAGTGCCAGCAAGCCCCACGACCAGGCAAGCGAATGAGGGATCCGCACCTGCAGCTTGCTGTCGCAACGTGGGCAGACGCATCCCGCCTGATAACGCACCAGCAGGCCGCAGGTATGGCAGCGGCAGAGCCCCATCTCACGGGCGCTGGTCATCGCCTTTCTCCTTGAGCGGGATCCGATCCCAATAGGGGGCCGGATCAAAGAGGATCAGCAAACTCATGTTAAGCAGCATCAGAATGCCGAGGCTGAGCAGCCCGCCCCCCAACCTGACATCGGCAATATCGATCAGTTTGAACAGGGCAACCAGCAGGCTGACGATATAGACCTCCAGCATGGCCCAGTGCCGAAACACTTCGACTGCCTTCAAGGTTGGCGCAAGGAGATGCCAGCGTTTCGCAAGGCCCGATGCCAGCGCAAAAATCCCGGTCAACAGACCGATGGGGGCCAGCACGGCGCACCAGAGCACCAAGGAAGCAACCCAGAACTCCCCCTCGCCAAACAGCACAAAAATCCCGTGCAACAAGTTGGCATCAGAGTTGACCCCCGCCAACCGCAGATAGATGAGGGGTTCGAAAAAGGCGGAGGGGAGCAGCAGAAATCCGGTGATGGTCAGCGCCATCAATTGAGAGGGACGAAAAGCATAACGGCCATAGAGATGCTGGTGACAGCGAGGGCAGTGGGCATGACGACGCAGCGGCAGCGCCTTGCGCTGGATAAGCAAGTCGCACGCCGGGCAGACGATCACGGAACCGGGCTCCATCATACAATTCAACCTGTTGAAGCAATTGGTGAAATTTACCCTAAAACCGGTTCCCTGTCTTGCCTGCCTCCTTAATGTTACGAAAGTATAATTGACGTTAACGTAAACGTGATATTAGATGGTCAAACCAGACAGATGAAAGGAGTCATGATGTCCAGTTTGCCCCTCTCGGCAGGGCTGCGTTTTCGTACCGCCCTTGCCAACGAAAAGCCACTACAGATCGTCGGCACCATCAACGCCTATATGGCGCTGATGGCCGAGCGCAGCGGCTTTCAGGCGATCTACCTCTCGGGTGCCGGTGTCGCCAACGCCTCCTACGGATTGCCGGATCTCGGCATGACCTCCCTCAACGATGTGCTGATCGATGCAGAGCGGATCACTGCTGCCACCCGAGTGCCGCTGCTGGTCGATATCGATACCGGCTGGGGCGGGGCATTCAACATTGCCCGCACCATTCGCGCGTTCGAGCGGGCCGGTGTCGCCGCCGTCCATATGGAAGATCAGGTGGCCCAAAAGCGCTGCGGTCATCGCCCCAACAAGGCGGTGGTGTCGCTGGAGGAGATGTGTGATCGGATCAAGGCGGCAGTAGATGCTCGCGAGAATGGCGAGTTCGTTATCATGGCTCGCACCGATGCGCTGGCGGTGGAGGGGATGGAGTCTGCTCTTGAGCGCACCGCCGCCTATGTGGCCGCCGGGGCCGACATGATCTTCGCCGAGGCGGTGACCGAACTGGCCCAATACGACCAGTTCAAGCAGGTGGCCAAAGTGCCGATCCTTGCCAACATGACCGAGTTCGGCAAAACCGAGCTGTTTGACAAGGAGCAGCTCGCCGCCCACGGGGTCGACATGGTGCTCTATCCATTGAGTGCCAACCGGGCCGCCAATCAGGCCGCCCTCAACGTCTATCACCATATTCGCCAGGATGGCCATCAACGCGCCGTCGTGGAGACCATGCAGACCCGGGAGTCGCTCTACGACTTCCTCGGATATCACCACTACGAGCAGACACTGGATCGTCTGTTTTCAGCCAAGGAATAGGAGGCAGCTTATGGGACAACAGAAACCGTTGAGCGGGGCAGGTCTGCGCGGCCAAAGCGCAGGGGAGACCAGTATCTGCACCGTGGGCAAGAGTGGCACCGGGCTTACCTATCGCGGTTACGACATCAAGGAGTTGGCCGATAGCGCCCAGTTCGAGGAGGTCGCCTATCTGCTGCTCAAGGGAGAGTTGCCGAGTAACCAGCAACTGGCCGACTACAAACGCGAGCTGCGCCGCTTGCGCACGTTGCCGGCGGCGCTGCTGGAGGTGCTGGAGCGCATTCCCGCCGATGCTCATCCGATGGATGTGCTGCGTACCGGCTGCTCCATGCTCGGCGATCTGGAGCCGGAAGATGGTTTCGAGCATGAACACGAAGTGGCGGATCGGCTGCTGGCCGCCTTTCCGGGCATTCTGATCTACTGGTACAAGTTCAGCCACGAGGGAATTCGCATCGCCCTCGACAGCGACGAGGAGTGTATCGGCGGCCACTTTCTGGCCCTGCTGCACCAGAAGGCGCCAAGCGAGCTGGAGCGGCGGGTGATGCATGTCTCCCTCATCCTCTACGCCGAACATGAGTTCAACGCCTCCACCTTTGCCGCGCGAGTCTGCGCCTCAACCCTTTCCGACATGTTCTCCTGCATCACCGCCGCCATCGGCACCCTGCGCGGCCCGCTGCACGGCGGCGCCAACGAGGCAGCCATGGCGATGATTGAAGATTGGCAAGACGAGACGCAGGCAAGGCGCGAACTGCTGGCCAAGCTGGCGGCCAAGGAGAAGATCATGGGCTTTGGCCACGCCATCTACCGCACCTCGGATCCGCGCAACGTCATCATCAAGGAGTGGTCGGCCAAACTTGCCGAGGCGGTGGGTGATGATCGCCTCTATCGCGTCTCCTGCGAGGCGGAGAAGGTGATGTGGGAGGAGAAAGAGCTCTTTCCCAACGCCGACTTCTTCCACGCCAGCGCCTATCACTACATGGGGATCCCGACCAAGCTGTTCACCCCCATCTTCGTCTGCTCGCGGGTCACCGGCTGGTGCGCCCACGTGATGGAGCAGCGCGAGCACAACCGGATCATCCGCCCAAGCGCCGATTATGTCGGCCCGGCCCCCCGTCACTTTGTCTCTCTACAACAACGATAAGGAAGTCACGATGTCCGCCAACGTCGACGTCAACAACAGACCAGACCCCGATCAGGTGCTGGTCGATATTGCCGATTATGTCTGCAACCACCCCATTACCAGCAAGGCGGCTCTCGACACCGCCCGTTACTGCCTGATGGATACGCTGGGCTGTGGCCTGCTGGCCCTGCGCTTCCCCGAATGTACCAAGCACCTTGGCCCCATCGTACCCGGTACTGTCGTGCCCCATGGTGCCCGGGTGCCCGGCACCCAGCTCTGCCTCGACCCGGTCAAGGCAGCCTGGGACATCGGTGCCATCATCCGCTGGCTCGATTACAACGACACCTGGCTAGCCGCCGAGTGGGGTCATCCCTCGGATAATCTGGGCGGTATTCTCGCCACTGCCGACTGGCTCTCCCGTACTCGCGTGGCCGAGGGCAAGGCGCCGCTCACCATGGCCGATGTGCTGGTGGCCATGGTCAAAGCCCACGAAATTCAGGGGGTGCTGGCGCTGGAGAACTCCTTCAATCGGGTCGGTCTCGATCACGTGGTACTGGTCAAGGTTGCCAGCACCGCCGTGGTGACTCATATGCTGGGGGGCACCCGCGATCAGGTGATCGATGCGGTCTCCCAGGCCTGGGTCGATGGCCAGAGCCTGCGGACCTACCGTCATGCCCCCAATGCAGGGTCGCGCAAGAGCTGGGCGGCAGGGGATGCCACCTCTCGCGCAGTGCGCCTCGCCCTTATCACCATGAGCGGCGAGATGGGCTATCCCGGCGTACTGAGCGCGCCAAAATGGGGCTTCTACGATGTGCTGTTCAAGGGCAACCAGTTCGCCCTGCATCAGGGGTACGGCAGCTATGTGATGGAGAACGTGCTGTTCAAGATCTCCTATCCCGCCGAGTTCCATGCCCAGACCGCGGTGGAGTGCGCCATGAAGCTGCATGGGCAGGTGAAGGGACGGCTCGACGAGATCGACCGTATCGAGCTCACCACCCATGAGTCGGCCATTCGCATCATCAGCAAGGTCGGCGCCCTCAACAACCCGGCCGATAGAGATCACTGCCTGCAGTACATGGTGGCGGTGCCGCTGATCTTCGGTCGACTCATTGCCGAGGATTACGAGGACGATGTTGCCGCCGATCCCCGCATCGACGCGCTGCGCAGCAAGATGGTGGTGCAGGAGGACAAGCGTTACAGCCGCGAATATCTGGAGGCAGACAAGCGCTCCATTGCCAACGCCATCCAGATCTTCTTCAAGGACGGTACTCACACCGCCAAGGTGGAGGTGGAGTATCCGGTCGGCCATCGCCGTCGCCGGGAGGAGGGGATCCCGCTGCTGGTGGAGAAATTCCAGCACAATCTGGCCACCCGCTTCCCGGCCAAACGGGTCAGCGACATCCTTGCCCTCTGTCAGGATGGGCCGCGGCTTGCTGCCACCCCGGTACACGCCTTTATAGATCTGCTGGTGATCTGACCGATCTTGCATTGGCCAACATATCGGCAAACAGTGATAAACGAAAAGCGGGCCCATCGGCCCGCTTTGTCGTCTGGCAACGGTTATCTGGCAACCTCTTGCACAATCAGACGTTCAGACGTTGCTGCATCTGTCTGTTACCAACGATCGGGCCTCGCGTTTTTATCGTGCCACTACCACGGCAACGATCCGCTTTCCGCGCGCTGTTTCTCTGACGCAACAATGACCAATTTCAACTCGATTTATTTGCAACAATCTTCGTCTACCGAGCTTAAGCCAGCATGCTGCTATCACCGCTAAAAAGCGCCGTCATGATGGCCGTCTCGCGACTGGCGATGGTTTCAAGAAACTCGTTGGCACGCCCCATGTGATGGCACACCTGATAACCCCGCTCGACAAAGGAGAAGAGCTCGCCAAGCCCCGTCAAATGGGCCGGGCCCGAGACCAGCTTGAGGGTTGCCCCCAGCAGCGGCTTTCTCGCCAGCCGATCCAGCGTCATGCCAAGCTGGCTCACCAGCGTAATCTGATGCTCCCGACGCGCCTGCTCACCTACGGCACGATAGGCGATGGTGTAGCGTTCGGCGGTAATGGGATTGAGCCCGCCAATGCGGCGCAGCGCCACCACCATCAGGTAATCGAGCTCTTCGGAGAGGGCGTCGAGCTCAATCGCCTGCGCCAGCACCTTGTGGCCGGACTCCGGCAACAGCCGCTCGGCGGTTGGCATCACCCGCATCACGTCGGCATCGCGGCGAGCACTGTCACCCGGCCCGTAGAGATCGGTCAGAAAGAAGCGGGCGGCCGGGCCATAACGGTCGCTCTCCAGCAAATCCCTGTGGGTGCGCCCCAGCCGGTCGGCCTGCCACTGACGCAAGCAGTCCCGATCCTGCATATCTTGCGGATGGCTGCGCATCTGCTCGCGCAAAGCCGCCACCCGATTGAGCTGGCGATAGAGCTGGCCAAGGGTGCTCTCGTCATCGGGGGAGTGGGATTGATGGGTCATCGACAGCTCTCTGATTGTGTGTAACAGGACGGAGTTATAGATTCGAAATAGACAACCGAATGAAAAACATACAGTTTTTACACCTTCTTCACTGCCAAGTGTAGCCTGAAGGCGACCGGGAATAAATCCTGCGCCACGCCAGCCCTTGCCATGACGGCAGACACTGTTAAGTGAGTCCCATTTATGTAAATGACTCTTTCACTTGTTGTGAACATGTGTTTAATATCAACAGATATGTCATTACCCTGAGTACTCATCATGTTTCTATACGATTCGCTCGCTGGCAGTCGCGGGCTCTCAACCATCCAGATCAGCCGTCAGCACCCGCTGGGGCTGGTCGGTGCCCGGGTGGTCGCAGAAGCCATTGCCCAGGACATGTGCGAAAACTATCAACTGGATTGTGAATGGGCGGATGAAGAGGAGACCGAATTGCGGTTTCGTGGCTCGGGCGTTCATGGTTCGCTCATTCTCGATGAAGATAATTTGCAGCTCGATGTTCATCTTGGCCTGATGCTGCTGCCGGTACGCAGTGTGCTGGAGCAGGAGATCCTCGATTATGTGGATAACCGATTACCCTGCCCGAAACGGGTATGAAACCAATTTCACCCGCCATTTTAAATAGCGGTGAAGAGAGTAAGACATGTATTGAACAGGCTATTTCTGCTCGACTCTCTGCTTATTGTTCGGTGAATGTTTAGCAATGCATTTTGGATATTTAATATAGCCATCACTTTTCGTACTTAATATTTCGAGTCGGCCTGACCACCTCATCTTTAATTACGTTTTCCGCTCATTGCGAGATGAAGGGAGAAGGTTTCTGGCTGTCTCGACAATTTCATTTTGCAGGGAAACAGCATGCCAACGAGTGAATTTATCTCTTGCGTTGATACCGCATGGCTACGCATGGACAGACCCAACAACCTGATGCAGATCATCGGCGTTCTGATGTTTGAAGGGCAGCTTGATGAAGAGCGTCTGCGCAACGGGTTGCGCCACACCATTTCGGTACAGCCCCGCTTCCACCAGCGAGCCGTGCTGGAGGGGGGATCCTACTGCTGGCGCCATGATCCCGACTTCGATCTCGACCAGCATCTCAAACGGGTGATCCTGCCCGGCAAGGCGGGCAAAATTGAGCTGGAGAAGCTGGTGGCCGATCTCGCTTCGACCCCGCTCAACCACCAGCGTCCCCTGTGGGACATGCACCTGACCGACACCTCGCTGGGCGGTCAGGCGCTGGTGGTGCGCATCCACCACGCCATGGGGGATGGCTTCTCGCTGGTGCGGGCCATGCTCACCATGATGGACAACTCCCCGCAGCCGGTCACCCCCATCCGTCCCAAGGCGGCGCCGGAGCCCACCGATGAGGAGGACGATGACGACACGCCCCACGGCAGCAGGCTGGTCAAGGCGGGCCTCAAGCTGACCGGCACCCTCTGGTCCAAATATGTCGAGGTGCTGACCCATCCCACCAAGGCGGTGGATTACCTCAAAGCCGGTCGCGATGTGGCCAGCGAGTTGTGCAACATTGCGACGCTGGGCGATGATTCACCCTCCCGCCTCAAGGGCAAGACGGGCAGCAGCAAACGGGTTGCCTGGTCGGAACAGATCCCGCTGCCAGACATCAAGGCGGTGGGCAAGGTGCTGGGCTGCTCGGTCAACGACCTGCTGATCGCCGCCACCGCCGGCGCGTTCCGCCACTACCTGGAAGAGAAGGGGGACGATGTCGACAACATCGAAATTCGCGCTCTGGTGCCGGTTAATATGCGATCCCCAGACGATGACGGTGCCCTTGGCAACCGTTTCGGGCTGGTGGCCCTCGATCTGCCGCTCGATATCGCCCATCCGCTGCAACGCCTCTATGCGGTACGGGATCGGATGCAGGCGCTGCGCAGCTCGCTGCAGCCGGTTGTGGTGCTCAATCTGCTCCATGGTCTTGGCATGGCGCCCAAGGCGGTACAACAGCAGGCGGTCGATCTGCTGGCGGCCAAAGCCAGCGCGGTGATCACCAATGTGCCGGGGCCGCAGCAGACCCTCTATCTGGCCGGTGCGCGCCTGCGCCAGCCGCTGTTCTGGGTACCGCAGGCCGGGGATATCGGCGTCGGCGTCTCCATCCTCTCCTACGATCACGGTGTGCAGCTGGGGCTTATCACCGACAAGAAGCTGGTACCTGATCCTGATAAGGTTGTCGACCGCTTCGCGGTGGAGTTTGAACAGCTACTGCTGCTGGTGTTGCTGGAGCCGGAGCTACTGTTCGACCCGAACGGTCTTGATGCCCTGCTGGGCTGATCCGGTACGTAAAACCCCGATAAAAAGAGGCCAACCCGCGGGTTGGCCTCTTTGTTATCTGTTGCCTGACGCTGCTGCGTAAAGCCGGGGGGATTAATCCTCCAGCTCTTCGCGCGCCGCCTCCACATCGAGGCGCTCCATCGCATCCATCGGCTCACACTCGGCCGCTTCGGCATAGAGGGCTTCGGCCGCTTTCAGGCGGCTCTTGCCGTGCAGCATCACCTGGGCATTGGCATACTCCATCCGCGCGATGGCGGAGTCGGGGATCAGTGCCAGCGCCTCCTTGAAGTGACGCTCGGACTCCTCCTTCTTGGCGCCATAGGTGAGGCCGCCGATCATGGCGCCCAGCTTGTCGACGATCTCGGCATGCCATGCGCCAAAGGCGATATGGGCTTCGGCGTGGTCGGGTTCGATCTCCAGTGCCTTCTCCAGGCTTGCCTTGATCTTGTCACCAATACCCTGAGAGAGGGCTTTGGAGATGGAGATCACCTGGCTGTAACGGCCAAGGGCCAGAGCGTGGAAGTACCAGGCGTTGGCATTGTCCGGCTGGCGTTTTTGCAGCTTCTCGGCATGGCTGGCAGCCCGCTCGAAAGCGGCACGCTTGGCATATTTGTCCTCCAGCAGGTAGCTGGCGTGGATCACCAGCGCCTTGTTCGCCACATTGAGACCCGCCTCACCGGCCGCTTCGCCAAGGGCGACAGCCTGGGCAAAATCCCCTGCGTGATAGGCCCGCCAGGCATCCTGTACCTGCTCGTCTTCCGGCCATGGCTCGGCATCCCCCTGATGGAGGCGTTCCCAGTTATCGGCCAGCTTCTGGCCAGCATAGTCATAGGCCGCATCCGCGTAGGGGAAGGGGACAAATTCGAGTTGTGAGGTGGTCATGCTTGTTCTCCCTGTAGCATTTGAGTCAAACCTTTTCGGTGTATTGGTGGGCGAGAGCGCCCAGATGAACACGGGCATCGTCCCGCAGGTAGGGGGCGACCAGCTGCATCACCTGAAAGACGCCCAGTGCAATATCGGCGTCGCTCCGGGGGTGCAGTGCCCGCTGGTACGAGATCCAGAATGTGCCCACCAGCGCCACGTTGGCAGCCAGTGAACGCAGCTGTTGGGGGCTTCCCTCCATCAGGCCGACCGTCTGCAGGTGAGTGCAGATGGTGATGGCTGTCTGCTCCTTGCGGCGCAGCAGGGCGGAGAAGCGCTGCTCGACCCGATGGTAGCCATTCATCAGGGTGGAGATATCGTAGTAGAAGAAACGGTATTTCCAGATGGCTTCAAACATCAGGTGGAGGAAGAGCCAGATATCCTCAGGCTCATCGGACGGGGCGCTGACCGCATCGAGCAAGCGCTCCATCTCCTGCTCGAACTCGTCGAACAGGGCATTGACGATCTCCTCCTTGTTGTGGAAGTGGTAGTAGAGATTCCCCTGGCTTATCTCCATCTCGGCCGCAATGGCCGAGGTGGTAACGCTGGGTTCGCCCAGCAGATTGAAGCGGGCGAGGGCAGTGGTCAGGATCCGTTCCCGGGTACGGCGTTTGGGCTTGCGATCCATGCTACTCCTTCACGTGTGGACGACGTACGCCACGGCGATAA
Organism: Aeromonas sp. L_1B5_3; assembly: GCF_963866575.1. NCBI lineage: Bacteria > Pseudomonadati > Pseudomonadota > Gammaproteobacteria > Aeromonadales > Aeromonadaceae > Aeromonas > Aeromonas sp. L_1B5_3. The sequence goes on along the minus strand of NZ_CAWMDN010000114.1, from coordinate 66,547 downwards.
CGCTTGGCGAGCCAGTGTTGCAGCTGTTCCAGCGACTTGTCGAGGGCCGCGACCGAGCCGCTGCTGGGGGCCAACAGGGTGCGGTCGGGGTCGGCGAGCGCCTTCAGATTGAGCTCGAAGCCATGCTTGGCCAAAATGGGTGCCAGCTCGTGGCGACGCTGCCAGAGATCACGACGGGTGTGCTGGAAGGCGTGTTCGCACAGGCGGCGACGATCCCGATAGCTGAACACATTGGTAAAAAACATCTCGCCATCGGCGGGGGATGGTTCAAACAGCAGTGCGTCGGCGTTGGGGTATTGATGGCGATAGCGATCCATCCCCACATGCATCCGCGAGTGGATGATGGCGCGGAAGGTCTGGGCCAGCACCACAGGCAAACCGCTATCCACCAGATTGGTGGGCTCTCCGGGCGCCATTCCGGCATCGAAGGGCACCAGCGGATTGATGCAGAAGACCAGATCTGCCCCCTCCTGCAGCGCCACCGAGGCATGCAGGGTCTTGATCAGGGCGCCATCGACATAGTAACGGCCATTGATCAAGGAGGGAGGAAAGAGGCCGGGCAGGGCCGCAGAGGCCTGCACGGCCGCCGAAATGGGCACATCGTCGAGCCCCGGCCCGCCAAAGGCGACCGGATGGCCGGTATCCAGCTCGGTCGCCACCACGAACAGACGGCGGTTTAGCTGGCGAAAATCGTTGCTGCGACCGGGACGGGAGAAGAACTGGGTCAGGATGCGATCCACCCCGCGATTGTCGAACAGCCCGGTCGGGATCGCCCTGGAGAGGCCCTGCAGCGATTCAAACAGGCTGCGTTTCCAGGGGGCAGCCAGATAGCGCATCAGGCACTCCAGCGCCAGAGGCGGGATGGAGCCGAGTCGCAAAGCGTATTCACGAAAGGCGGGACGCAGCAATGTGGCGGGATCAAACATCTCGCCGGAGTCGTCGCTGAGCAGTATGCGCACCAGCTTTTCTGCCGAGATGCCGTTGGCCAGCGCCGATGCCACCACGGCGCCCGAGCTGACGCCGACATAAATATCGGCATGTTCAAGGCGCAGGCCGTTGATGCTGTCGGAGAGGGCGGCGCAGGCACCGATCTCGTAGATGCCACCGAGTGGCCCGCCACCGGCAAGGGCGATTGCTACCGTACTCATAGAGCCTCCTCCCTATCCATAGAAAACCGGCCCAGCGCTGGGCATGGGCCGGTGATGCTCACTCTTTGCCATCGAGACGGATTACGGCAGAACGCTCTCGGCCTTGGCCTTCACCTCTTTGACAGCATCTTCTGCAGCGGAGAGGAGGTCAGCAGCCTGCTCAACCACAGCCTCTTTAGCCTTGGCGACCGGCGCCTTCTTTACCGGAGCTTTCTTGACCGGCGCTTTCTTCGGGGCTGCCGGTTTGGCTTCAGCGGCCGGAGCCTCTTCGTCCTGAGCATCCAGCAGTTGTTGCACTACTTCGGTCAGCTCGGCCATGCGCTTGGAGAGCTTGTCGATGTCCTTGCGAGTCGGGATACCCAGACTGGCTACGGCGCGGGCAACGCGATCTTCGAACACCTGCTCCAGACGGCCCCAGGTACCGGCAGTCTTATCGGCTACCGCAGCAATCTTCTCGTCAGCACTTTGACGGGTTTTGGCTTGCAGCGCTTCACCTTCCTGCACCAGCGCTTCAAAAATCTTGCCGCCCTCTTCCTGCGCCTTGGCATAGGCGCCCAAGCCGGCCAACCAGATCTGCTGGGTGGACTCTTTGATGGTGGAGGTGAGTTGGTTGTCGGTCACCGAACCTGCCAGCGCTTTAAGTTTTTTAGCCATGATCTTCTCCTTGAATAACGACAGATAAATGTAATGGCGACAACGAAACTGCAATCGGGTTGTGGCATTACTGATTTTTCAACTTCAGTCTAGGGACAAAAAATAGAGGGTTCTACCTAATAACGGAACAGGCACACCACCGAAATTAGGGTTTGCTCACGAACCGACAATCAAATTGCGGATTTCCATATGAATCGTGATATATCTAACAACCTAGTAACACCCTAATCAGTAGCAGGATTCTCTTTATGAACTATTTCATTACCGGCGGTAGTGGTTTTATCGGGCGTCGATTGATCAAAAAGTTATTCCAACAGCATCCCGACTGTACCGTCTATTTTCTGATGCGCTCTTCTCATCAGGAAAAATTGCCAGAGCTGTTCTCATTCTGGAATGTGGATGAATCGCGCGCGGTCCCGGTGTTTGGCGACATGACGCAACCGCTGCTGGGGGTATCGGTCGAGATGCAGGAGCAGTTGATCGGCAAGATCGACCACTTCTTCCATCTGGCTGCCATCTATGATCTCAACGCCAAGGCGGGGATCCAGCAGCAGGTCAACACCGAAGGAACCCGTCAGTCCGTGCAGCTGGCCGAACGACTCGCGGCCCGCCAGTTCCACCACTGCAGCTCTATTGCTGCCGCCGGTCTCTTTGATGGTCTGTTTCGCGAGGATATGTTCGATGAGGCCGAGCACCTCGACATGCCTTATTTCCAGACCAAGCACGAAGCGGAAGGGATTGTGCGCAACGAGTGCACCATTGCGTGGAGGGTCTACCGCCCGGGCATCGTTGTCGGTGACTCCAATACCGGCGAGATGGACAAGATCGACGGCCCTTACTACTTCTTCAAGACCATCCAGAAGCTGCGCCGTCTGTTGCCGCCCTGGATGCCGGCCATCGGGGTTGAGGGCGGGCGCATCAACATAGTGCCGGTCAACTTTGTGGTCGATGCCATGGTGCATATCGCCCATCAGGAGGGAGAGGAGAACAAAACCTTCCATCTGACCGACCCCAACCCGATGCGGGTTGGCGATATGCTGAGCACCTTCTCCCGCGCAGCCCATGCGCCGGAGCCTGCGATCCGCATCAACGCCTCTCTCTTTAATTTCATTCCCCGCCACCTGACCGCCATGCTGATGACCATGGCGCCGGTGCGCCGCATCCGCGATGCCGCCATCGCCGATCTGGGTCTGCCCAAGGATGTGTTCCGCCTTATCAGTTATCCCACCCGTTTCGACAGTCGCGAAACCCAGCGGGTACTGAAAGGGACCGGTATCGAAGTGCCGCCGCTGCACAGCTACGCCTGGCGGCTGTGGGACTACTGGGAGCGCCACCTCGACCCCGAACTCTTCATCGATCGCTCCCTCCGTGGTCGGGTAGAGGGCAAGGTGGTGCTGGTGACCGGGGCCACCTCCGGCATTGGCCGTGCAACCGCACGCAAGCTGGCGGGGGCGGGGGCCAACGTCGTTACCATCGCCCGCGACGAGCAGAAGATTGCCGAGACTAAGGCCGAGTTTGCCGAGCTGGGGCTGACCATCGAGATCTATCAGGGGGATCTCTCCAATCTGGCGCAGGCCGAGGAGATCACCGCTCGCATCGTGGCCGATCACGGCGGCGTCGATATTCTGGTCAACAATGCCGGCCGCTCCATCCGCCGCTCCATCGAGGACTCCTTCGATCGCTTCCACGATCTGGAGCGCACCATGCAGCTCAACTACTTCGGTGCACTCAAGGTGATCATGGGGGTGCTGCCCACCATGATCGAGAAGAAAAAAGGGCACATCATCAACATCTCCTCCATCGGGGTGTTGACCAATGCGCCGCGCTTCTCCGCCTATGTTGCCTCCAAATCTGCCCTCGATGCCTGGGTGCGTACCGCCGCCTCCGAGTTTGCCGATAAAGGGGTGAGCTTCTCCATCATCAATATGCCGCTGGTGAAAACGCCGATGGTCGCACCGACCAAGGTCTATGAGCAGGTACCGATGATGACGCCGGAAGAGGCGGCCGATCTGGTATGCGATACCATCATCAACAAGCACGTTCGTCTGGCCACTCGCCTCGGGGTATTTGGTCAGGTGGTTCATGCTCTGGCTCCGCGTGTCGCTCAGGTCATCATGAACACCAGCTTCCACACCTTTGCCGATCCCAAGGATGGCGACAAGTCCAAGGCCACCGCCGATCAGGTTGCCGTCTCCACCTTTATCAAGGGGATCCACTTCTAAGCCAGCGCAGCTGAAAGGAAGATAAAAACAGAGCGGGCCCGAACATTCGGGCCCGCTCTTTTAGTTTGAAATGATTGTTTATGGCTTAATTGCGAGCCAGCAGAGTGAGCAGCAGCGCCGTGGTACGGCGCGAGTAGAGCAAGGTGAGGTGGCCAATGCCAGCCAGCTCGATATCTTCCATGCCAGCCAGACGCTGGCGCTCCTGCGGCATCACTACGTTATCGTGGCTGGTACGCACCGAGATCCCGGGAACGCAGAGAGGCACAGAGGCAAAGCGCTGCAACCAGCCGGAGCCCGGCTCCATCTCCCGCGCATTGGCACCCACCCCCAACATCGCCAGCTGGCTGCCCTGATGGGGCGTTGCCAGCGTGATAAGGCTTGCCACCTTGTCGCCGCCATGGACCGCCAGATAGTCGCGGCAGACCAATCCCCCCATGCTGTGGCCGATCAGCACCAGCTGGTTGGCACCGGTTGCCGCGAGCACATCGTCAACTCGCTTGGCCAGCAGCGGCACCATCTCGTCGATATGACCAAATGGCGGCGTCAGGGTAATGGTGGCCACCACATGACCCGCAGCTTCCAGCCGGGCGCGCTGGGTACGCCAGATGCCGCGGCTGCAACCATAGCCATGCACCAGCAGTACCGGCCGTCTGCCGGGAGGCAGCCTGTCTGGCGCCATCAGCAGCGGCTCGAAGGGGAGCAACCAGGTAAAGGTGTAGAGATAGGCGAGCATCTCGCGCGCCATCATCTTCACTCTCGCCGGCATGCCGATGGCCGGGGAGGGGTAAAAGCGGGTAAATAGCCAGCTACCGAGTACCACCAGGCAACGCAGGGTGAGCAGAGCCAGGATCACGAACAGCAGAGTGACCAGCCATGAAAAATCCAGTACCAGATGGGCGATGCTCCCAATGAGCAGCACCTCAACCATCAGCAGAATAAACAGGTGTCGTACGATCGTCATGACCCCATGATCCGGCGACATAGCCATAGAAGTCAAATGACGCTTTTCTACCCTGCAGGCCCCGTCACGCTTGCCCCGACATAGCCCTTCCTGATTACCGTGTCAGGATATTTGCAATACTGTATATCCATACATATACTTGTTTCATCATCACCAGGAGGAGGCCATCATGGCTGTTGAAATCAAATATGTTGTGGTTCGTGGGGGAGTGGAAAAAATGACTTTTGCCAGCAAGAAAGAGGCGGACGCCTATGACAAACTGCTGGATACCGCCGATGAGCTGATGGCACTACTTGCCGGCGCCCCTGTCGAGATGACCCCGGAGCAGCAGGAGAGTCTGGCTTTTTACCTCGCCGAGCAGCGTGATCAGCTGCAAAACCTGCTGCGTGGTGGCAAGGTTGCGGCAACTGGCAACAAGGAGGAAGAGCCCGCAGCCAAGCGCAAGGAGAAGGTGCTCAAACAGGTGGCATAAGCAGTTTTTTGGTGGCCTATCGGGGTAACGGCTTGAACATCATTCACTTAAATTGCATTTATCACCATTTTCCAGGCTATTTACCCCGAGGATTTTTTAACAAAGGTGCATATTGATTGCATAAGGTAATTCAATGCCAGATTTCTGTTTCTGGCTGGTAACCAGCCAATCACACCTTTGACAAACCGGGCCAGGCCCTGTCTTTCGGTCGATACCACCGGCCATTTCTCTTCTTTTTTAACCAAGCAAGACCATGACTCATCAACCCATTCCCTTGCCACCGGCCATGCCGCTCTTTGACAATCTCACCTATCTGGAAGAGGGCAATGCTCAGGTTAACCACTACCTCGCCAATCTCAGCCTCAACACAGTGCCTGATGCAGGTCTGGTTTATGAGCTGGCGGTCGACTGGCTGCTTGAACAGCGCCATAGCGAGAACAACTACAAGACCTACCGCAGCGAGTTGACCACCTTTTTGCACTGGTGCTTTTGCGAAGTTGCCATCAGTCCAAAGGCGCTGACCCGGCGCATCATGATGCGCTACCTCGACTACTGCCAATCACCACCGGAGGTGCTCATCGCCTATCGCAACGTCGCCCAGTTCGTGCAGGACAAAGAGTGGGGAGAGCGGTTGCCCAATCCCCAGTGGCGTCCATTTCTTGGTAAAAAGGAGCTGGGCCAGCCACTGCCATACCGCTTGAGCGAGCCGGCGATGAAGACCAAGCTCGCTATCCTGTCAGCCTTCTTCCAGTTCCTCATTCAGGAGGAGTACATGGATAGAAACCCGGCACTGTTACTGCAACGGGTGAAAAAGCCCCTTGCACAGGAGGCTGACGATCAGGTGCAAGCCTTCAGCGAACTGCAATGGTCCTACGTGCTGCAGGCCGCCGAAACACTGGCACAAGATAATCCGGAGCAACATGAGCGCAGCCGGTTTCTCGTCATCCTGATGTATGCCTGTTATCTGCGGATCTCGGAAGTGGCGGCCAGGCCCGGCTTTACTCCCGTGATGGGGCAGTTTCGTCGCGACAGCAAAACCGGCGTCTGGGGTTACTACATACCGAGCAGCAAGGGGGGAAAACGCCGTACCGTCGCCGTCTCACAGGCACTGCTCCACGCCCTCGAACGCTACCGTGCATTTCTGGGACTCTCGCCCTTGCCGGCACCCAACGAGCAGACCCCGATCTTTATCCGTCATAAAGCGGCCGCCCACGGTCGGGAGCAGGGAGAACTGAATGCCAATCTGGGGATCCGTCAGCTGCGCGAACTGGTACAGGCAGTGATAACCAAGGGGGCCGAGCTGGCCGAGCTGGACGGCTTTTATCAGGATGGTGCCGAAATGCGGCAACTGACCCCCCATGCCATTCGCCATACCGGGATCACCCATGACATCAACCTCAACGGTCGACCACTTTCCCACGTACAAGCCGATGCGGGCCACGACAGCATCGACACCACCTCCAAATACCTGCACACCAGCCAGAGCGAACGTCATGAGAGCGCCCAGCAAAAGCCGCTCGACAGGTTGCGATAAAGCCCCAGACGAATGAGAGATAACAAGAGGTAAAAATCGGAGATAGGACTACCAAGGTGCCGTAATTTTTACGGCATATTCCTGTCAATCGGCGCGAGCGCAATGGTTGCCCACAGTGAAAAGGGGAGCCCAATACACATATTGCTCAAGCGTTTTAATAGTGAACGCTTGTCTCAAAATACGGCATTTGTGGTTTCAGAATATCGACCGAGGGGAGGGGGTATATCTGATCATTGGGATGACAACTTCAACCAGGAAAAGGCACCGCCTGACTTTCTGGTTGAGCGAGAAGATGTTGTGGGCGAGGGGGCTTTGGCGGATCAGTTAGCCAAATTGGCCGACCTCTACATTGCCAAACTGCAGGGGAACCGGATGGCCGGTCTTGCTGACTTGGGTGAAGATCTTCTTAAGCTGGCCGAGACCGGCATTCATGACGGCTCATCGTCATGTGCTGGACTGATGAAGGAGTTGTGCCGCAGAACCGGCTGAATAGAGGCTTGTTATCTCTCACAGTGATGCCGATAAATGGGGTTATCGGCATCGACCGTCAAGAATGAGGCTGCAATCATGAGCAGTCTTTAACCATTCATTTTACGTCCCAGCTCAGCCATCTTGGCCTTGGCTCTTTCTTTCTCTGCCGCAACTTGCTCATTGACCTCGTCCTTTGAGTAGAGGGCATCATCCGGATATACCGTTTGTGTTTCTTTGTTATCAGTAAACCAAGCACACACACAATGCCCATCGTAGTTACGACCAGTAACCGTCATCATCGGGCCGCCACTTTTTAAACGAACAATGTCACCAACAACGAATCTAGACATAAGACTTTCCATCCAAAGAAAAAGAGCGGAGTGCTCTATGTCTCATATGGAGGCGTCAGTTCAGATTTCAATCCCTTATTGATTGCATTTCAATTATTTAAGTTCTGGCACTGTGCGAGCAGCTCTTCGAGCGTATAGTTTGGCAGTGCATCACTGCGCAATTTAGCGCGGGCACGTTCCACATCTTCAAACGCCGCAGTCAGCAGCGCCGGATCGCCATCTTCAAGAGCTGCCTGCAGATAGGAAACCATATCGGCCTCAGTGGCCAAGCAGTCAGCCGCATCAAAACGGCTCCATTGCTCAGGTTTCTTCATTCTGTCCTCCTGCACCCGTCATTGCGCATAATGCGACGTTTTGTTAAATCCCCATCTGAAACCTGCCGATAAGCCAACCCACGCAATTTTGCTGGTTTATCAGGTATTTACTTGGATGGAACGAGAGTTGACCAAAAACTTCATTTTTCGTTGGTTTGAGTGCGGTTTATCAATTGAAGAGACGGCCAATCTTTGTTTTGTTTCTGTGAGGCAGGTCACATATTGGGATAAGGGCAAAGAGATCCCACCTGCTTATAAACGGCTTATGCGTATGGCTTCGGGTAGGGAGTTGCCTACTATCTGGAAGGAATGGGAAGGCTGGCGGATGAAGAATGATTGCCTTGTATCACCAACAGGAGTCACTTACGACAGGCGAAGGCTGGAGGCGATAGCTATCATCCAAGCGGAGAGATCCGAACGGCAGATGGCTGCCTTCTACTGGAGAAAAAAATTAGGCGTTAACTAAACAGGGAAGGGGGCAAAAGCCCCCTTTCTTAACTGGTATGACAGGCTTCGCAGCAGTAATAGCAACCATCAGCCTTAGGATATAGTTCCTTTGCTGCTGCCACAGCTGAAGAGCAGTCATCGTGCCAGCCGAGACTAGCTAGGTTAGCGGCAGGATCACTAACTTTGTTCAGCTGGGTACAGCTGGCAACATGCACTTCATGATCCCCGTTGTTCTGGGGATTTTTGTTCACATAGTAGAAAAGTAGCACTAAGACCTCCTTATCATCAAAGAAGTCAACAGTATACCTTGGATGTGTTGCTAGTAGAATTCCCCCCGTATTACTATACGGGGGGCCACAGTTACACTCATGAGCTATATATGGAAATTTATTATAAATACACAAAATACTTTGGGTTGGAATCAATTAAAAATCTTTATTTGAGACTATCTACACCAGCGACATTAAATGACCCATTTGAGGCACAGCTTAATGGTTCAGTTAAAAACAATATACTAGAGTCTTTGGAAAAAGACCTTATTTCAAGACCGACGTTCAATTCTAATTTGGATTTAGTGAGAAGGATCGCATCAAACAGCACAACTCATCATATCAATCAGTTTGGTATAGTGGCCTTAAGTGAAACGCCAAGAAATTTGTTAATGTGGGCCCATTATGCAAATGAGCATAAAGGTTTATGCATAGGATTGAAACCAGATTTATTCAAAAAAGAAGCCAATATCAACACAACCATAGAAAGTTATACTCCTATCAAGGTTAACTATGACTCACATCGCCCAGCCGTAACTAGTAACTGGATAATGAATGGCTACGCGGCAAGAGACCACTATATAAGACAACAGCTAATAACAAAGAGTAACGATTGGATGTACGAGAAAGAACACAGATGCATAATAGCTACAAGAACGGCTGACCGATTTAAACTACTCAATGGATACGCTGATATGAGCGACATTAATGAATTGATAGAGCACTATGAGCTTGTAGAGGTTGATGATTTGACTTATGAAGGCAATAGCGAAGGCATGATGGATCTTTCCGTAATATACTCAAATAACAAAGATGGTGTTTTCCTTAAAAAAGTAGATACATCAAAAATTGACTCAATATACATTGGCTGTAAGTTTGATACAAATCAAAAAAATGAATTAATTCAAGAAGTAAAAAATAGCGAGAGCAAATTAAGTCACGTGAAAATATATGAATGCATGTTGAGCAAAAGCCATTTTGAATTACAAATAGAACTATTGCACTCACCATCCATGTAGATGTCAAACTGTAATCAATATTTCCTTTCATTGCTTGCCAGCAAACCTCTCAATATAGGACTACCAGACCACGGCGCTATTGAGTGATGGGGCTGGGAAGGGGGTGATCCAGTCTCTTGGGTAGATGGGCGGCTTTATGCCGCCTATCAAGCTCTATCGAACCTTGCTATAGATTAGCAATATAAGACTGACACATACCAAGAAGCCCCACATCGCAGCGCTGTAAACTGTATTGGTCGCATCCATAACGCTTTCCAATATTGCTCGGTGCTGCTCTAAGGTAATTGGCCCAGAAAGTAAAACACTCTCTTTCTCTGATATATGACCAAATGGTAAAGAAGCCAGACCGAGCCAGACATAATAGCCAAGGCCAACAATTACAATAGAAGACCATCGTATGATGGTTTTAACTTTACTTGATAGCATCAGATACCCCACCTAATACGCCACCAACTGAACCACCTGAATAAGGTGATAGCTTACCTATAGCTGATGCAACCTCAGCCAAGGTACTCAGGAAAGAATCATCATGTGCAGGAGCAACCTTGGTAGTATTCGGATATTGCTTTCTAAACTCAGCAGTCACCTCTACTACCTGCATAGATTTTTCTGAACTTTTCTTAATTAAATAACGCTGCAAAGATACGGGAACAGCAAAATCCTCTTCCGAATCAATCCGCATTTGAGAATTCGTTGTGTATCCTCCTTTAAAAACAGAGGAGCCTGCCATTTTAATACCATCAGTGGTGTGTGTTGTGCAGTTTTTTCCTGTCACATCATATCTATCGATGGTGTGGCCATTTTTCTTTGTCATTGCGCCCATATCAGGAGTGGGGGCAGCAGGTACACCATTAGACCAAAGGCGCTCAAAATATTTTCTGGCAATGGCAGGGTCAGCATCAGTGATCATAAATACTCTGGCTGATTTGCTATAAAGTTCATCACGGTAATATTCTCTGGCATCTTCATACTTGAAGAAATTCAGGATGCCATCGCCAACAGCCCCGCGAGGGTTCCCTACGCGACCAAAACGGCCATAGGTGTAGACGAACGGGCTATTGCTTTCATGAACTGAAACAAAAGCATGTCCGGCACCTTTAATTTCCGTCCAGACAAATACGCCATTTTCTATCGGATTGAACGGTTTCTTACACTCGTTCTCCGATTCAATCCATTTGCCTTCGGCTTTCTTAACCAGTTGCACGAAGCCACCGTTATCCTTTTTCGTGTACTGGATCGGCTCACCTGTGGCCAACTTCTTGTCTTGCCACAGGCCCAATCCCTTACCGTATTGCTTCATCTGAGCCGGAGTCATGTTTCCCTCACACCAAAAACTAAGCGGGCATTGTGCCATGAGCTACAGGCGAGACCAAATTTGAATGAGGTAGGGCGTGCCTGATTATCATGACGGCCAGCACCGCAGACTGATACGGCGCTATTGAGTGATGGGGCAGGGAAGTGATTACTCCTGCTGTTGCGGTTCCCGAAAAATTTGCAGCGGGTTAGCGTCGCTTCGCTAGCACCCTCGCATTTTTCGTCTATTCGGGCAGCTAAAGACGGTTTGGCAGGGAAGGGGGTGATCCAGTCTCTGGGGTAGATGGGCGTGTTCCGCCGCGAGGCTTTTAGAGGTCAAATGGACAGCAGAGGGCGGCTTGTAGGGGCTACCGCCCCTGTTCTTTGTAGCATTGACATCTGTATTTAATATAAACAATGCAGTGACGCAGTTGGATGTTATTTATGTCCGGTCATCGCTTGATTTCATCTTGCTATCAGCCCCCGCAAAGAGGGCGGCGTTATATTTCCGGCGTATAGCGTCACCTTCTGGATCACAGTACACGTCCACAGGCTGGCCCTGATACTTCACTACAGCATGGCAGCCGCTCACCGCATCGACGCTGGCCAGCTCCTCTGGCCAATCCTCTACATCCAAGGGCGCAACCTCGTCCCCCTTGCGCAGGGCAAAGCAATACTCGACCCGATAAGAGCCGAGGTTGTCTTTAATCAGGATATGGCAACTGATGATCAGGCGATGGCCTGCAAACGGCCCTACAGAAAGAACCCCGCCACCAGACGCAGCAGGAGCGCCGCTAGGACGTACCCCAGCAGTGGGCGAAGCACCCACCGCCCCAGAAGTCGCAGCAGCGGCAGGAGAGGGCGCAGGGGCCTTGCTAGGCTTATCAATATATTCCGGCTTGATGAGGCCAAAATAGAGACAGAATCCAATAACACCCAGAAAAAACAGAATTTTAGGATCACGCAGAATCGAGCTACCCGCGATTGTATCCGTGACTTGGCCTGTTGTAGTTGAGTCGTAGAGTTTGAAAACATAGTTGGGCACCTTGTTGAATGGCTTGGCCTGCAGAACATCGGACATAGACGCGCCGCTGTTGTCCGCAAGATGCAAGACCGTTTTGTAACGCTTCCCAAAGCCCAATATCTTCATATTGGTGTGTCTGATCGCCGTCTCTGACGCGGCCCTGATCACGGCGTGAACCTTCTTGATGTTCGGGGTGGTAAAGACGAAATCCCAGTTGTGGTGACGGTGCATATCAAAGGCAACATCTATGGTTTCCGGTCGCCCGTCAGCCTTGGCAACTTCCGGCCCACCCGGATAATCGAGTCGGTCTAGGTCGCTCTGGCGCCATGCAGGCGGGAAGATCCGCTGCACTTCATCGACCAGAAAGAACACCCCCTTCGGTGCCCAGTGGTAGAAGCGGGCCAAGTGGTCGCGGCCCTCTTGGGCTTCCGTGTCGATATAAGTCACCTTGAACTCATCGGGCACAGCCTTACCCAGTACCTCTTTGCAGCGTTCGGCGGTGAACCCGCGAACGTTGGTGATGATGTGGCGGCCTGCCTTGATGGCGGGGATCACATCGGTGTGAATGGCGCCGGATGATTTGTAAGAGCCTGGCGCCCCGTGGTGGATCTTGATCGACATTTACCACCCCATGATGTTCAGCAGGAAGCGGGTAACAAAGGCTTGCGTCAGGATGGCCAGCCCCTTATCCAGATGGATATAGAGCAGCATCCCGCGAAACTGTGCGGGGAGGGCGTTGAAGGATTGCGAAACCATCTCGCTAAAATGAACGTTCACCAATATTTGCTTGGCCACATCCCACGAGAAGGAGAGCATAAACAATTTAAACTCTACCCATTGCACCGCCATTCTGATTGCCAGCCATGCCCCGAACTGGACAGCCAGCTGATAAATATCGTTGAAGAACGCCCCAAAGAAGTCGCTTAGCCACTCCATGACTCACCTCTTAAATATGATTGTGAACGCGATAAAGTAGAAAATGAACATCATCAGTGCCGCGATAATGTCCCAATATTCTTTTGATGATGGGCAGACCTTAAAATCCCTGCCGCCATAACTGAAAAAGTCGAAACACTCCATATACCCAGCAGAGCCGGACAAGTTGAAGTTAAAGAGCTCTTTCACCTCTTTGCCTATATCGGCATATTTGTCGGTAAGGGACTTGTTGAGTTTATCCAGCTCTTTTTGCTGGCTCTGTGCATCGAAAAAGCAGCCATCACCCTCACAGTGCCCCTTGTAGGTCGCTTGCTTGACGGCCAAGGGGTTAGCCGCAGATCCGGGCATTTTCCCATAATCGATGTCGCTGCCACCGTCACCGCCGCCGCCGCCAGTACCAATTCCGCCTTTCTGGATAGCTTCGGCAATCGTGCGTAAATTGCGGTTCATCTCGATGCTGTTATTTCTTAAATCCGGTGCCGTATTCCAGTAGAAGTTATTGAAGTTACTGTTTAGTGTGTGGATCTTCTCTTTAATCGATCCGATGTCATACGAATAGCCATTCAAGAGGCCATACATATTGGCGCCCATATTGTTCTGGGCAAAGTCAGGGCCAAACATATCCTGATGAAACTGCTTCAATTCGCCATGAATATTGGAGTTATCCCCAGCAGACGAACCACCAGAGCCGGAGCCCGAACCGGAGCCACCCGCTTTCATGGCGATTTGTTGAAGATAGTTTTCCGAGCGAGAGGAGAACAATTCAATCCCCTCCAGCTTGGAATTGGCAAAGCGCTGGAAATCAGCCATCTCCTGTAATAAATCCTTGGCGCGTTCCGTGGCATTAACGATGCGTGATGTATCGCCGCTGATCTCGTTTACCCGCTTATTTAACATGTCGTTATTTTGGGTAAGCGCACCAATATTCTTACCAAGGTTTTTATTGAGCTTGGCAATAGATGCGGATACAGAAGTCCCTGTTGCATCACCAATCACCGGTTCAAAGAAATCCCAATCCTTGGGCAAACCACCATTTTCCGAATTATTGCCCTCATCCGGTGTATTGCCGCTGCCGTCGGAGTCGCCGTTACCACTGCCATTTTCAGTCCAATTACAGGCCGTTCCGGTCGTCTCTACTGGCCCCTTGGTATTGGCTAAAGGCAATTCCACACACACGCCCTTGCAATCAACCAAACAACCACCCAGTTGTGATGAATCGAATTTAAGGCAGACAGGCAACCGAGTGGCAATCGTCACGTTTCCCAACTGGACACCGACAGGGCAGCCCGCAATTGCAAATGCCGCCGATGGAAATAACAGTAAAAGCCAACCTAAGCGCACATGGCCCCCAATATAAAAAAGGCGACCGGAGCCGCCTTAAATAGAGAAGGATGTTCGCCATCCCTCGACAAAGAACAAAAACCAGAGTGTCCCGATAAGCAGGGACATGGTTTAGGCTTTACGGATCAGGGAGATCACGATACCAGTAGCGGTCACCAGTGCGACAACCAGCAGCACCTTCGGAGAGGTGGCGGTTACGTCAGCCTGGGCGGCATCCATCGCTTTACCTGCCGCATCAGCAAGACCAGTTCCCTCGGCCATTGCCGCATTGGCAGACAGACCACACACAGCCGCAATGCACGCATTACGGAACAAGCCTGATACTTTTTTCATTATTTTATCCTCGTTTTGCACCAACAATTACACGGGCAATTGCGCCCAGTTTTACGCCTAAGACCCAGATAGCAAGGCCAGAGCCAAAGGCTATTCCCACAGTGGATATATCGAACTGAAACCAGTTTGATATATCCGTGAGTCTTGAATGCTCCTGAGCAGTCAGGAGCACGTAGTGACAGGCATCCCCCTCGGATAAACGGGCATATCCTTCGGCGGTGATATCAAGACAAAGCATGGTCGCGCCCTCGTCGTCGCTCGCTGCGCGCTCTCGCTCCTCCTCCTCGCGGCGCGGTGGTTAAACCGGTTTTTTGCTGGCTTGGTAGCCGACAACAACGTTGCGGGTCGGGTTCTGCGGGTCGGCTTCCAGCACCAGATCAATCGCCACCAGTTTCGGGCAATCGGCCATCTCCTTGATGGTGGCGGCATCGTTGCGAAGGGCCAGTTGGCGGACTTCATAACCCCAAGAAGTGATATTGCACTCGGGTTTGTTGACGTTATTTGCCGGAGCCAGATATTCCACCTGAGCGAAATCATAAGGCACCGGAGAGCCGGATTTACGGGATACACCAAAGCCGTGAGTAACGCGAGTTACCAAAATACCAGTGAGCAGGGACATATTATTTACCTCGTTGAAGAACCATTATCAGGTCGAAATTAGATTGTGTTCTCCCGATATAATCTCGGGAGGTAACGGCATTCTTAACCGCGCGGGAATATCATCTTCTCCCAGATGCGCTGTTAATTGGTTAACAATCACCGCAGGGGACAGCCCCTCGATATTTGCTAACCAATTAACAAGGCGGCCTGCCATCCGAGACATATTAAAAACAGCGTTGTCCCGACTGGTCTTGAATTTGTTTTTAAAGGTGGTCACACGAACCGGAGTAATATCGGCCTGTTTGACTTCATCCAGCCATTTTGAAAATTGCGGATACATCCCCGCAAAATACGGGTCGGGATTGATCAGCACATCGAGCGGGATAATCCGGTCTTTATTATGCAACTCGCCTTCGGCGCGAACCCAGTTTGGGTATTCTGCCGACTGCATCTGTTTTCCTTTCTCATATATCCGAGCGCACTTACCGTTGATCCGGCTGCCCACATAGAAAGAGCAACCCTTGGTCGGCGCCATGCCGTACCGCTTGGCGATACCCTTGGAGACTTCGGCAATCACAAACTCGCCCGATTCGATTTTCATCCATGACGGAGCGCGGCCCCGTTCTGGATGAAACTCGCCAGCCTCGGCGCCGGCAATCGCTCCCTGATAGGAGATCACCTCGCCGCTGTAGTCATCGAGCGCCAAATCCACCCGAGTGATACGGACGGCTGGAATGTGAGAGATAACGTTGTGCAAAGCTTGGAAATCGAGGGCTGCACAACCCACGCCGGAAAAACTGACCATGCAACCATGGTTGGCAGCACCCCAGCCAATCAGGCCGCAGGGCAGACCATCACAGAGCAGGTCGGCCGAGTTGGCGTAACCGTGCAAACCGGAACGGCGAGGGCGCATAGAGAAACGCGGGGCAGGGATGGGCACCCCGATCTTGTTATTGAGTTCTTCCAGCCACAACTCGATCTCGGCGCAGCACAGGGCATCGAGAAACTGCACCCCGTAGCTGTCGATCAAGTCGTTGTAGGCTTCCCAATACTTGGCACCCTCGACCACCTCAAACTGGGAGAACTCCAGCAGGGTAGAGCAGACGGCTTTCAGCTCCTTGCGCATGTCTGCGCGGGACTTATAGCCGGAGTGGAGCGCCTGCTCCATCATTTCGGTCATAGAGGGAGTGCATACAGGGGAGGGCGCCTTGACCAAGGGCAAGGGCGCGGCCTTGTCACAGAGGCGCTCTGTCACCTTGTCGAAGCGGGCGAGGGGATTGAACCCGCTGGGACGCTTCCACAGATAGCGCAGGCCCTCGACAGCAGGCGCCGCGAACGCAGCCTGGATGGCTTTGTTCTGGGTGTCAAAGCGCGGAATGGCTTTGAGCAGTGCGCCTTGCTTGGCAAGCTCGGTCATCCGGCGCAGTTCGTCCGGTGCCCAGGTGAAGGACAGATAATCGATCAGGGTTTTGTTGCCGATAACGCTATTTATCGGCATTACAGAGTTATGACCAGTCATCGAAAAAGACTCCCTGATCATAGAACCCTTGCCATGTGTCCTCAGTGACCTCGACCAGTTCAAAGACGGTATCGGGGTACGTCATGGACAGATAGACCCGCAGCTCGTGCAGGTCGCGGAACATCTCGACCTGACCCGCGATGCAGGCGGAGTAATCGCCAGTCGGCTCAGCCTGCCAATAGACCTTGCGCTCAATGAGAGCAGGCAGATCAAGGTTTTGTGGGCTAAAGTGGGTCATAGGTAGATAAGATTTATTATGAACTGACTGGATTGAATCAGATCTAAATCTAACTAACAACGGGTGACTTTTAGCCCAAATAAGTGTGTGATATGCCCACTGAAGCAAGCGAGGAAACAGCAAAATGGACTCAAAAGCCCTGATTCAGGCGTACATGAGAACCAAAAAGCTCACCCAATATCAGCAAGTCGCCGCTGAGCTTGGTTTTACCAAATCGCACATCTCCAGTTTGACCACTGGTAAGGTGCAACTCACTGATGCAACAGCAAAAAAGATTGCCGAGGAAATCGGCTTGGACGTGCAAGAAGTGCTGCTAAATCTGGCCGCTGTCAGGGAGACAGATCCAGAGCTAAAACGCGCTTGGTATGACATTTTAGCGAAGTACACAAAAGGTACAGGCACGGCTGTAGCCCTTGCGGTTGCTATGTTCCTGACCCCTAGCCACGGGACTGACATGACTGCGCATAATACATATTATGTTAAATGCGATATCTTGTTTTCTGTTCCCACTAAGTGAACTGTGTATAATGGCAACAATTGATCCTCTCTCCGACCGGATGTCTTAAGTGGCTGAATTAACATCAGAACAATTAAAACCTGCTTTTGCGATTGAACAGTTTCCAACCCTCAGCGAGCTAGAACCCATTCCGTTTGCTGCGCTGCAACCCAGAGCCATTTCTGCCATCAAACGGTTAGCCAGTTTTGATGGTGACTGCCCGGTCATGCTGCTCAACGGGTTCCCCGGCGCCGATTACGAAGATGTCTGCCGTACCCTGATTGCCGCCTCCAACGGCAAGGATGGCGATCTGTTCGACCTCTGCTACACCGAGAACCTCAACAACCCCTTTAAACCGATCTGGCTGCGCCTGCAACCAGGCACTGGTATCGAGTTCTGCGAGATGGTTGGCGAATTGCTCAAGCTGATGAGCCACCACCTTGATGCCGAGCGTCTGGTGACCCGCATCATGCGCAAGCAGAACAACGATCCCAAGATCGATGACTTCCTCTCCGATCTGGCCGCTCATGTTGCGCTGGGTCTGGAATTCCAGCATCCGGTGCTGATCAATCTGCTCATTCATCACGAAGAGCAGGAAGCGCCGGTGATCTACGGCCGTGACCTCAACTGGGATACTTTGTTTGGCTCCATCAACTACCAGACCGAGCAAGGCTCCGTCTATGCCAACCAGCACCTATTGGAGCCCGGTTTGCTACGTCAGGCCAACGGCGGTTATCTGATCCTGCAACTGGATGAACTGCTCGATCAGCCCCACCTCTGGTTCAAGCTCAAAAACGCCATGCAAAAAGGCGAGCTGGACTGGAACGCCTATCAGGAAGGCAAGACGCTGACCCCCTTCTTCACGCCGGAAGCGACCCCCATCAAGCTCAAGCTCATTCTGGTGGGTGATCGTCTCGATGTGGCCGAGTTCCAGATGCTGGATCGGGATATGTCCGAGCGTATCTTCCTGCGCGCAGACCTAGTCTCTGAAGTGAACATCGAAGAAGATCTGCAGGAGTTTTTGCAATATCTCGCCTGGCTGCGCGAACGTTGGGAACTGCTGGATTTCACTCCTGCCGCCCTCGCCGCGCTATGCCGTCACGCCAGCCGTCTGTGCGATCATCAGGAGTGGCTCTCCCTCTCCGAGGTGCAGCTCTCCGCCATCATGCGGATGGCTGATAGTCTGGCACGCGAACTGGAAGCTGACGTCGTCACCGACGAGCATATCCGCGGCGCGCTTGAGGAGCAGGATTACCGCCTCAACTATCTGGTCGAACAGTCCGATCAGGGGGTTATCGATGGGCAGATCCTGCTGCAGACCGATGGTGAAGAGATTGGCCAAATTAATGGTCTCTCCGTCATTCAGGTCTCCGGTCACCCATATGACTTCGGTGAACCGGTACGTCTGACCGCCACCGTTCATCTGGGTGATGGCGACGTGGCGGATATCGAACGCAAGGCAGAGCTGGCCGGCCACATCCATGCCAAGGCGATGATGATCATTCACGGCTACCTCTCTAACAAGTTTGGTGCCGAGAACCCCTCTCCTCTCTCCGCCAATCTGGTGTTCGAGCAGTCCTATCACGAAATTGATGGCGACAGCGCCTCGCTGACCGGTCTGTGTGCCCTGCTCTCTGCCCTCGCCCGCCAGCCCATTTATCAGCACTTTGCGGTAACGGGTGCAGTCGACCAGTTTGGCAATGTGCAGGCCGTTGGCGGCGTCAACGAGAAGATCGAAGGCTTCTTCCGGGTGTGCAAGATCCACGGTCTGACCGGCAAGCAAGGCATCCTGCTGCCCGGCACCAACGCCCAGCAGCTCAACCTCTCTGATGAGGTGATCGCCGCCGTCGAAGCGGGCCAGTTCCATATCCACCCCGTGGATCATGTGGAAGAGGCCATCGAGCTCTTGACTGGCTGTGTGGCGGGTGAACCTGACATGCCCGATACCCTGTTCGGCCGCATTCAGGAGCGACTGGATGAGCTGAACGGCAGCACGGCGAAAGTCGGGCTGCTACGCGCCCTTCTTGATCGGCTGTTTGGCCGCTAATGAAGTGATCGGAGTTGTTTAGCGCACATCTGTACGCTAAATTGGCGCAGCTTTACTCATTTGAAGGAAACTCAGCGTGACCGTAGACAATTCGACCCTGGAAGCCCGCCTTTCCCTGTGTGAACAGGGCAAGAACTCTTTTACCCGTGAAGAGCTGCTGGCTTGCAGCCGTGGCGAACTCTTTGGTGAGGGTAACAGTCAGCTGCCCGCCCCCAACATGTTGATGATGGATCGCATCGTCAAGATCAATGACAACGGTGGCGAGCACGGCAAGGGCGAGATCCTGGCAGAGCTCGACATTACCCCCGATCTCTGGTTCTTCGATTGCCACTTCCCGGGTGATCCCGTGATGCCTGGCTGTCTCGGTCTGGATGCCATGTGGCAGCTGGTTGGCTTCTTCCTCGGCTGGAAAGGCGGCCCGGGCAAAGGCCGTGCGCTGGGTGTCGGTGAAGTGAAATTTACCGGCCAGATCCTGCCGACCGCCAAGAAAGTGACCTACAAGATCACCTTCAAGCGGGTCATCAATCGCAAACTGGTGATGGGCATTGCCGATGGTGTCGTTGAAGTTGACGGTCGCCCCATCTACAGCGCAACCGACCTGAAAGTGGGCCTGTTCCAGGACACCACCGCATTCTGATTGATGCGAACCTGAATGTGGCGAAAGCCACAACGCAAAGGGGCCACAACGGCCCCTTTCCTTTTATAATGAGTGTAATGAAGTAACTTACTTCATGAAGAGGCCTGAGCCCCGCCCTTCCATGGCATCTCGCCAACCACCAAGCCAGTGCCCACGGGCATCCAGACATTGATACGGACACGCTTCTTTCTGTTTGCCGACCACGCCAGCCTGATAACCACGAGCACGAGCTCTTTCCAGACGGTCCCGTTTCTGTCTCTTCATCATCTACGACCCTCTTCGTGGAACAAAAAAAGCGACCAATTCTTCATCGGTCGCTTTCATCTTTACCCCAGCAGGGAGGGAGGGTCAAACAAAAATTTCCATGCTAACCCCCCTCTGTGACATAAGGCACTGAACTCAATTAAATTTAAATTACAGGAAACTTATTCCTGATTTTTGAGTCCTTCCAGCTCTTCCCAACGAGCAAATGCCTCCTCCAGCGCGGTCTCAGCGGCACTCAATGCGGCCAGTTTGGGCTGGGTCTGCTCGCTTGGCAGGGAGAAGAAACCGGGCTGGTTGATCTCTCCTTGCAGCGCGTCAAGTTCGGCTTCCAGCTGCTCAAGACGCGCCGGCAGACCATCCAGTTCAAGCTGCAGCTTGTAGGAGAGTTTTTTGCCTTTCTTCGGCGCTTCGGGCGCAACGGCAACGACCGACTCTGGCGCCTTGACCGGTGTGCTCTTGGTCTGTTGCTGAACACGCTGCTGCTCGCGGGTCGCCATCATGTCGGCATAGCCGCCCACGTAGTCGCTGATGCGGCCATCCCCCTCAAACAGCCAGCAACCGGTTACCGTATTGTCGATAAAGCGACGGTCATGACTTACCAGCAGCAGAGTGCCCGGATAGTCCGCTAGCAGCTCTTCCAGCAGCTCCAGAGTCTCGACGTCGAGATCGTTGGTCGGTTCATCGAGGATCAGCAGGTTGCTGGGTTTAAGGAACAGCTTGGCCAGCAGCAGACGGTTTTTCTCACCGCCAGAGAGCGCCTTGACCGGCGTTCTGGCCCGCTTGGGCTCGAACAGGAAGTCCTGCAGGTAGCCGAGGATGTGGCGGGAGCGACCGCGCACCATCACCTCCTGCTTGCCCTCCCCGACGTTGTCCACCACCGTCTGCTCGGGATCGAGTTGTTCGCGGTACTGATCGAAGTAGGCCACTTCCAGATTGGTGCCCTGACGTACCGAGCCACGAGTGGCATCTAGCTGGCCCAGCAACAGCTTGATCAGGGTCGACTTGCCGCATCCGTTGGGGCCAACCAGCGCAATCTTGTCGCCACGCAGCACCTGCAGATCCAGCCCCTCGAACAGGGTGCGATCACCAAAGTCGAGCCCCAGCCCTTCCGCCTCGAATACAAGCTTGCCGGAGCGGCTCGCCTCGTCGAGTTGCAACTTGGCTTTACCCTGCAGCTCGCGACGCTGGGTACGCTCCATGCGCATCGCCTTGAGGGCGCGCACTCGCCCCTCATTACGGGTGCGGCGCGCCTTGATCCCCTGGCGTACCCACACCTCCTCCTGAGCCAGCTTGCGATCGAACTCGGCATTTTTCAGCTCTTCGACCCGTAACCACTCCTCTTTGCCCTGCTGGTACTCATCATAGTTACCCGGCCAGGAGGTGATCACGCCGCGATCCAGATCGATGATCCGGGTCGCCAGCTTGTGGATAAACTCACGGTCGTGGGAGATAAACACGATGGCACCACGGAAATCCTTGAGGAACTCTTCCAGCCAGTTGATGGCCTCGATATCCAGGTGGTTGGTCGGTTCGTCCAACAGCAGCAGATCGGGATCGCATGCCAATGCACGGGCCAACGCCACCTTGCGCAGCCAGCCACCAGAGAGACTGTCGAGGGTCACGTCAGGATCAAGACCAAGCAGGGTCAGCACCTGATTGATACGGGTCTCGTACTGCCAGCCATTCTGATAATCAAGCTGCTCCTGCAGCTGGCTCATCTTGCGAATGTTGGCATCGGACGGGTCACTCGCCAGCGCCATGGAGACGTGGTGATACTGCTTGAGGAGCTCACCGACGCCGGCCAGCCCTTCGGCGGCGTAATCAAACACGGTGAGCTCGCTCGAGGTGGGCGGATCCTGCTCAAGACGAGTCACTTTCAGATCCTGCTGCAACACCAGACGGCCATCATCGAGCGGCAATTCGCCTGCAATAACCTTCATCAGGGTGGACTTGCCCGCCCCGTTGCGGCCCACCAGACAGAGGCGCTCGCCTCGCTCGATGGTCAGCTCGGCCTTGTCGAGCAACGGAAAATCACTGAACGACAGACACCCGCCGTGCAATGTTAAAAGAGCCATGTTCGTTCCTTATCTCATATGAAAAAACGGGCAACAGACTGGGTCTGCCCCCGTTTCATCGTCAAATCACAAATCAACCCTGACGAGCGAGCCAGCCCTTGAGCTCCACCAGCGTGAAGGGCCAGCCCAGCTCGCGGCCAGCCTCGTCCCGCAGCACCGGAATACGCACCCGATAGGCCTCAAGCCAGCCGGTATCGTCCATGATGTCGCAGCGGCGGGTCACATCGCCTGCCCCCGCCTCCTCCACCAGCGCCCACGCCTGCTCACACAGGTGGCAACCGTCGGTGTGAAACAGGGTCAGCATCAGGCCTCAGCCCCACTATCGGCATGGGTGATGATCCAGCAGTTGTGAATGTGCTGGTTGCGCTCGAAATCCTTCGGCCGGGTTTTGCCAGTGATGTTCTGCGCCTTAAGACCAATGGCCTCAAGACCGGCCAAATCCATCTTGAAGTGGCGCTTGTTGTTGGAGAAGACCAGGGTGCCACCAGCAGCCAGCAGCCGTTTCAGGTGCTGCATCAGCAGCAGGTGATCGCGCTGTACATCGAAGCTCTCGTCCATCCGCTTGGAGTTGGAGAAGGTGGGCGGATCGATAAAGATGAGGTCGTACTGCTCGTCCGCTTCCGACAGCCACTTCAGGCAGTCGGCCTGGACAAACTTGTGCTGACGGCCCACCAGCGAGTTGAGGCGCATGTTGTCCTGTGCCCAGTTGAGGTAGGTGCGCGACATATCCACTGTGGTGGTTTCGCTTGCACCGCCAAGACCCGCGTGCACGGTGGCACTGCCGGTATAGGCAAACAGGTTCAGGAAGCGCTTGCCCTTGGCCATCTGACCCAGCATGCGGCGGGTCTGACGGTGGTCAAGGAACAGACCGGTATCGAGGTAGTCGTAGAGGTTGACCCACAGACGGGCACCATACTCCTGCACTTCCATCCGATGCTGCTCTTCGGAGAGCTTCTGGTACTGCTGCTTGCCCTCCTGACGCTCGCGCACTTTCAGGATCACCTTCTCGCCGTCCATGCCGGTCACCTTGATGGCGGCCTGCACCATGTCGAGCAGACGCTGACGGGTCTTCTGGGCGGGGATATCCTTGGGCGCCGCATACTCCTGCACCACCAGATAGTCCTGATAGCGGTCGATGGCGGCGTTGTACTCAGGCAGGTCGGCGTCGTAGAGACGGTAGCAGTCGAGATTCTCTTTCTTGGCCCACTTCTCGAGCGCCTTCAGATTCTTGCGCAGACGGTTGGCAAAGTCCTGCGCCACCTCTTTTTGCGAGGCGACGGCATCGAGCGCGATCTGGTAGTTACGCAGCTGACACTCAAGGGCACCGTTGAACAGGCGATATTGCTTGTCGGCGCGCAGGCGCAGACAGCTGAGCAGCTCGGGAGATGCGGACAGAATGGAGACTCTCCACCCCTGGAAGCTGCGACGCAAGGCATCGCCGAGGGCCTGATGCACTTCCAGCAGGGCCGGGAATTCGCCAAGACGCTCGCCGTAGGGCGGGTTGGATATAAGCATGCCGACCTGACGGGCCTCCCCTTCCACTGCAGGCATCTGCAGAGGATTTTCCAGCTTGGTGACATCGGCCTGCTTGAAGGTGATGAGGTGAGCGACACCGGCGGCTTTTGCGTTGTCACGGGCTTTGAGCAGCACGCGCGAATCGGCATCACAACCGAACAGTTTCACCTCGCAGCGCTGCATGCCACGTTTGGCTCGCACTTGCGCTTCCATCATCAGGCTTTGCCACAGCTCGCTATCGTGCTGCAGCCAGCGATCAAAACCGAAGCGCTCACGGCGCAGCGCCGGCGCCATATCGGCAGCGATAAAGGCCGCTTCAATCAACAGCGTACCGGAACCGCACATCGGGTCCATCATGGGCTCGCCGGCCCAACCGCTACGGGCAATCATGGCGACCGCCAGGTTCTCTTTGAGCGGTGCTTCACCTGTGCCCTGACGATAGAAACGCTGATGCAGCGCCGGGCCTGACAAGTCCAGCGTGATATTGGCCTTGCCTTTGCCCAGATGCGCCATGATGCGAATATCCGGCGATTTCTTGTCCACGTCCGGGCGCACATGACCGCGCTTGGTAAAACGATCGACGATGGCATCCTTGATCTTCAACGCACCATATTGGGTATTGCGAATGGAGGCGTTGGTACCGGTAAAGTCCACCGCAATGGTGGCGGTGCCGGAGAAGTGCTCTTCCCAGGGGATGGTATGCGCGCCCAGATAGAGATCCAGATCGTCGTTCATCTGGAACTCGGAGAGCACCAGTACGATGCGGGAAGCCAGACGGCTCCAGAGACAGGCCTTGTAGCCCACCGCCAGTTCGCCTTTGAAGTGGACGCCAGCCACGGTCTCACGGACCTGCTCTGCGCCCAGATTGGTCAGCTCGTCGGCCAACAGGTTTTCCAGCCCCTTGGGGCAGGTTGCAAAAAATTCTTTCATCACGCTCACGGGGAACCCATAAAAATAGTCCCGCATTATACCTCATCAGGTCACTCTGAGCATGCAAAAGTGGCTGACAATGACAGGAGATACGGTGCAACAAGCGTCTATTGACCCCTTTCCGTAGAACCTTAAAAACCGCCAGTCCCCCCCTTCCCCGATTTTTGTCCTGCACACGTCGATCCAGTTTTAAAAAATCCACACACATCAACTTATTGGACAACAATTAGGAAGCCTCGACCCATGTTACCCGGATACAAATAACGCCAGTGAACGAGTCACCCTTATGACCAAAACCATCCTTGTTGTGGAAGACTCCGCCAGCATCAGAGCCACCATTACCATGACGCTGCAAAGCGCCGGTTTTAGCGTGATCGAAGCGGATGATGGCAACGCGGCCCTCTCCCGTCTCGATGGCCAGCGGGTACATCTCATCATCTCCGATCTCAACATGCCGGGCATGGACGGGATGACACTGCTGCGCCATCTCAAGACACAGGCAACCACCCGCTATATTCCGTTCATCATGCTGACGACGGAAGACTCGCCCGAGATCCGCCAGGAGGGATTCGATGCCGGTGCCCGTGTCTGGCTGACCAAGCCATTCGAGCCGCTGAAGCTTATCGATGACGTCTACAAGGTGGTGCAACCATGATAGGGAGCACAAGGTATGAGCTTTGAACTGGATATTATGCACGCACCCCCAACAGCCATTCTCACGGGGGAGTTCACCGTCATGACGGTGGCAGAGCTGCAAGACGATCTCTTCAGTCTGCTCAACTTTCCAGTTGCCTTGCTGGATTTGAGCCAGCTTGAGGCGCTCGATAGCTGCGGTGCCCAGCTTGTCGCCCTCCTCCAGCAAGAGGCCAATAGCCAGGGCAAGCGGCTGCGGATCAAGACGGGAGATGGCAGTGAAGCCGAACTGGCGCTGGGCCAGCTCGGGTTGCTTTCTTCCCTGACCAGAGCGGAGGGGCCAGATGGACGTCAATAAAGCGCGCACCCTCTTTTTCGAGGAGGCCTACGAGCAGTGTGATCATCTGGAGCAGGCGCTCCTTGATCGCGAAAGCTATCCGGCCAATCCCGAAACCAACAATCTGATGTTTCGTACCGCCCATACCATCAAGGGTTCAGCCAGCATGCTGGGCCTCACCATGCTGGTACGCTTCGCCCACGCCATGGAGAACATGCTGGCACGGCTACGCAGCGGCGAGTTGCAGCTCGATGAGCATCTGATCAACCTGCTGCTGGCCTGCAATGATCAGCTACGCGACCTGTTGCAAGGGGCGGAGCACAACCCCGAGCTGCCGCAGACCGAAACCCAACAGATCCTGGCCCTGCTTTCCCAACTGCAGGGCCATCAAAGTTTGCCAACCCAACCGGTCGTAGTGCCGCCACAAAGCGTGCCCCCTTCACAGGATCTCAAGCGCTGGCACCTCTCTGTACGTTTTTATCCCGCGCTCTATCAGGATGGCTTCGACCTGCTGGCCTTTATCCGCTATCTCGGCAATCTGGGCGAGATCGTCTTCATCAAACCGGTCTGGCACGAATGGCCGCCCCTTCAATTGCTCGACCCGACTGAGTGTTTCCTGGGCTATGAAATTGGCCTGCGCAGTGCTGAGTCTCCCGAGCGGATCCGCAGTACCTTCGACTTTGTCGCTCATGCCAGCATCATCTGCCTGCTGACGCCTCATCAGGATCTCGCCGAGTTTGCTGCGCAAGGTGAACGGCTGGCCCAGTGGCGCAACGAACCGCTGACGGCCCAGCTTGCCCGCTGGGAGGCTGCCGATGTCCTGAGCCGTGAAGAGGCGGCCGCCATTGAGCGGGGCGACTATCGCCGTGGCCAAACCAGCGAAACAGACAGCGCATCCCTCCCCCCTTTAGCATCAGTGTCACAACCTGCGCAGCCAGAGCCGGAACTGCCGGTAACACCTCAGCCCAAGCCCGCCCCGCTGCGCAGTGAAGGGCACTACATTCGCATTGAGGCGGCGAAACTGGACAGGCTGATCAACCGGGTCGGCGAACTGGTGATCGCCACCTCAGCGACAACCCTGCAGGCCAGATTGCGAGGAGATGCCGAGCTGGTCGAGTCGGTGGCCGCCGTCAATACGCTGGTCGAGGGGATCCGCGACGACGCCCTTACCCTGCGCATGGTGCCCATCAACGAGATCTTCAACCGCTTTCCGAGGCTGGTACACGAACTCTCCCAGCAGACCGGCAAGAACATCAGCCTGCACATCAACAACGCCGAAACCGATATCGACAAATCCATGGTCGAGAAGCTGACCGACCCCCTGATGCATCTGGTGCGCAACGCCGTCGATCACGGCATCGAGGATGAGGCGCAGCGCCTTGAGGCTGGCAAGGCGGCTGGCGGCGTGATCACCCTGAACGCTTATCACGACGCAGGCGCCGTAGTGGTTGAAGTGAGCGACGATGGTCGCGGCATCGATCGCGACAAGATCCTGGCCAAGGCCCAGACGATGGGCATGGCTCAGGAGGGAAAAGTCCTGAGCGAGCAGGAGATATTCCAGTTCCTGTTCCAACCCGGCTTCTCAACCGCCAGCGGTGTCAGCGATCTTTCGGGTCGCGGTGTCGGGCTCGATGTGGTCAAACGCAATCTGGAGTCCCTGCGGGGCGAGACCACCATCGAGAGCCATCTTGGCCGTGGCACAACGTTTCGCCTGCGGCTCCCCCTGACCCTCGCCATCATCGACGGTTTTCGCATCGAGGTGGATCACTCCTCTCTGGTGATCCCCCTCGACATGATGCTCGAGTGCATTGACCTGCCGCCGGATGCCCTCGATACCCCCTCGCGCCAGATCAATATCCGCGGCGAGTGGGTGCCCTTTATCGTACTGCGCGAGCTGTTTGCCCTTCCCCCCGCCGACGAGCCCGAGTTTGTCGTTATCGTCGACTATGCCGACAACCGAGCCGGCATTGTGGTGGATCGTCTGATTGGCGAAGTGCAGGCGGTGATCAAACCACTCGGAGAGCTGTTCAGGACGCTGCGATATGTCAGCGGTTCAACCATTTTGGGCAATGGCCAGCCGGCCCTCATTCTTGATGTGCCACAGCTTATCGAGCTGGCCAGACGACGAGAGTTGCACTTGATCCATCAGCATGCAGATGCCATCTCCGGCAACCGAACCTGATTGACCACATACTGTTATCAACCGCTTTAACGGAGTCAAAACCATGGACTGGTTTCACAACTTGCAAGTCAGAACAAAACTGGTGCTCTCGTTTTCCATTTTGATGGTGCTGCTGGTGACCTTGACCGTCACCAGCTACTACTCCACCAAAACGATGGCACTACTGGTTAAAAACATGCACGCCAACCAACTGGTGCCCATTCGGGATCTGGCCAACGCCAACATGCAGGCGATCTACATGAACCGGGCTCTCTATCGCTACGTGCTGGAGACCAAGGAGGAGAGCAGAAAGCTCAACGCAGGCAACATCCTGCGTTACGAGAGTCAGCTCAACAAACTGCTCGATACCTATCGCAAAACCTATCTGACCCAACCGGAAATCGATGCGCTGGCCCGCTTCGATCAATCCTGGGTCACCTACAAGTCCTATGCCGATATCATCATGCGCACCGCGCAGTCGGACACCGGCGACAATGTCAACAACCAGAAGGCCGCCCAGATCATGGCCGAGCAAGGCCGTCCAGCCTTTGACAAGTCAGATGATCTGCTGACCGAGCTGGTCAATATCAATGACCGCCTCGCCACCCAGTCGTTGCAAGAGAGTGAAGATATCTATCAGGACAACCTGAGCCTGCTGATCCTCATCTCCTGCACTGCCTTTGTTATCTGTCTCATCCTGGCCATGCTGGTCACCCGCAGCATCTTGCGCCAGCTGGGTGGCGACCCCTCCTATACCGTGCAGGTGGTTTCCCGTGTCGCCGCCGGGGATCTCTCGACCCCGGTCAAGCTGCGCAGCGATGACAGCAGCAGCCTGCTCTTTGCCATCAAGAGCATGGCTCATCGCCTCTCCGATATTCTCAACGAGGTGGGCGCCATGTCAGAGGCCATCGGCTCGGCCTCTGAACAGGTCGCTGCCACCGCCAACTCGCTGTCGCAAACCTCCTCCGAACTGGCCTCCAGCGTCGAGCAGACCAGCGCCTCCGTCGAGGAGATGGCGGCCACCGTCAGCCAGAACGCCGACAATGCCAAGGTCACCGAGAATATCTCCACCAAGGCGGCCAGCAGTGCCACCGAAAGCGGCAAGGCGGTGGGCGAGATGGTTCACGCCATGAAGGAGATCGCCTCGCGCATCACCGTCATCAATGACATCGCCAACAAGACCGATCTGCTGGCCATCAACGCCGCCATTGAAGCGGCCCGCGCCGGTGAACACGGTAAGGGTTTTGCCACCGTGGCGGCCGAGGTACGCAAACTGGCGGAGCGCTCGCAAAATGCCGCCAAGGAGATTGGCGAGCTGGCTGGCCGCTCGGTCAGCGTTGCCGAACAGGCCGGCACCCTGCTGCGGGAGATGCTGCCGGGGATCGATCAGACTGCCACTCTGGTGCAGGAGATCGCATCGGCCTCCCGTGAACAGCGGGCCAGCGTCTCCCAGATCAATATTGCAGTGACCCAGATCAGTGATGGTATGCAGGCCTCCGCTGCCTCGGCCGAGGAGCTGAGTTCCACCTCGGAAGAGCTGAGCTCCACCGCTCTGCAACTGCAGGAGCTGATGCAGCAGTTCACCCTGCGCGGCGGCAACAACCGTCAGCCCACCCAGTTTCATGCCGCCGGTTACAGTGCCAGACCGGCCATCCCGAAAAAGAGCACGCTGAACCAACACCTGCACCATGACGACGATCTGGAGCGGGAAGTAGACGATGGCAAGTTCAGCAACTATTAGGAGCAGCCCAATGCGCACAACACATGCCCCTGATACTGTCACCTCCCACTTCCACTGCGTGACCTTCATGCTGGGAGGGGAGCTCTACGGGGTCGATATCGGCTGCATCCGCGAGATCATCGAGTTCGAGGGGATGACGCCGGTGCCCATGATGCCGCGCTTTGTCAGGGGGATCATCAACCTGCGGGGCGCCGTGGTGCCGGTCATCGACCTCTCGATCCGCTTTGGCCGGGGGCAGACCCCGATCCAGCCCACCACCTGTGTCGCGATCCTTTCGCTGCCCAACAGCAATGGCGAAGAGCAGGAGATCGGCATGCTGCTCGACTCCGTCTGCGAGGTGCTGGAGATTGCCACCGACACCATAGAGCCAGCCCCGACCTTTGGCGCCCATATTCGCGGCGACTTCATCCAGGGGGTGGTCACCATCGCCCAGCAGTTCGCCATTCTGCTCGACATGCACAAGGCGCTCTCCATCGCCGAGCTGAGCGCCATGGCCGAGGCCACCACCAGCCAGCTCTTCAACAGCGAGCAAGGGGGCTATTAGTGGCGGCATCCCTCACCACCCCGGATCAGGGGCCGGTGCTCACCCAAAGAGAGTTCGAACTGTTCCGGCGCTTTATCTTCACCGCCGCCGGCATCGATCTCGCTCCCTGCAAGCGGGCGCTGGTGCAATCCCGCCTCGCCAAGCGGCTGCGGGCGCTCAATCTCACCAGCTACTACGGCTACTGGGAGCGGATCAACCAGCCACAGAATGTGCAGGAGCGACAGCTCGCCATCAACCTGCTCTCTACCAACGAAACCTATTTTTTCCGCGAGGCACAACACTTCAGCTGGCTCAAACACCATGCCGAACAACTGCACGCTAGCCGCCATCAACCACTGCGGGTCTGGTCTGCCGCCTGCTCCACCGGTGAGGAGGCCTACTCAGCCGCCATGGTGCTGGCCGAACAGCTCGGCATCAACGAGCGCTGGCGGATCTACGGCACCGACATCAACACCCGGGTGATCCCCTTTGCCCAACGTGCCATCTATGCCGTGGAGCGGGCCCAGCATGTCCCGCCCCACCTCTGGATGCGCTATTTCCAGCGCGGTCACGACGAATATGCGGGCAAGGTGCGGGTGAGACCCGAGCTGGCGAGAAAAGTGTCATTCTCCAACCTCAACCTGCTCACCTGCAGCAACTTTATCGAGCGGGAGTTCGACGTCATCTTTTTGCGCAATGTGCTTATCTACTTCAACGAAGAGACCAAAGGCCAGGTGCTCTCCCAATTGTGTGAGCTGCTCAGGCCCGGTGGTTATCTGCTGGTCGGCCATTCGGAGATCATCCGTCAGCAGGATCTGCCACTGGTGCAGGAGGCCCCTTCGCGCTATCGCTGCCAACCTCAGCTTTTTAAGGATGAAACATGACCATACGGGTATTGATCGTGGACGACTCGGCACTGGTGCGGGAAGTGCTGACCCAGATGCTGGGCAAGGCCGCCGATATCGAAGTGATGGGGGCGGCATTCGATCCCATCTTCGCCATGCAGCAGATGAAGAAGAGCTGGCCGGATGTGATCATTCTCGATATCGAAATGCCTCGTATGGATGGCCTCACCTTCCTGCGCAAGATCATGAGCGAGCGCCCGACGCCGGTCATCATCTGCTCTTCCCTGACCGAAGAGGGGGCAGCCATTACCCTGGATGCCATGGCTGCCGGAGCCATCTCCATCATCACTAAGCCCGCGGTCGGCATCAAAAGCTTCCTGCAGCAATCGGCCAACGAATTGATTCAGGAGATCCGTACCGCCGTCAACGCCAAGCTGCGAAACCTGCTGCCAGACCACCAGCAGCCCGGTTTTACTCCCCCTCCCAAACGCACCGCCGATGCCATGCTCTCGCCCCCGCCGGAGCGGGTCAAATTTCGCACTACCGACCGGATCATCGCCATTGGCACCTCCACCGGCGGCACCCAGGCCCTTGAATATCTGCTGACCAGACTGCCGGTCACCTGCCCGGGGCTTGCCATCGTGCAGCATATGCCGGGGCGCTTTACTGCCTCGTTTGCGGAGCGCTTGAACGGCCTTTCCAAGATCGAAGTCAAGGAAGCGGCCACCGGCGATCGCCTGCTGCCCGGGGTGGCGCTGATCGCCCCCGGTGGCAAACATCTGCTGATCCAGCGCAGCGGCACCCAATATCTGGCTGAGGTGAAAGAGGGCCCCCCCGTCTCTCGTCACTGTCCCTCGGTCGATGTGCTGTTTCGCTCGGTGGCGGTCAGTGCCGGTCATAACGCCCTTGGGGTCATCATGACCGGCATGGGGGATGATGGCGCCCGCGGTATGCGCGAATTGCATGACACCGGCGCTCGCACCATCGCACAGGATGAGGCGAGTTGCGTGGTCTTTGGCATGCCCAAGGAGGCAATCGCCCACGGCGGGATCGATGAAGTGATGTCCCTTGCCCAGATAACCCAGACGCTTGGCCGTCCCGATTGAGAGGAACCACCATGTCCCTAGAACAATGGCAGGGCCGCAGCGCCCTGGTGGTCGATGACTCCCGTACCCAGCAGTATGAGGTGACCTGTCTGCTGCAAGAACTGGGCTTTGGCCAGATCCATCTCGCCAGCGATGGCCAGGATGCCCTCAACAAGCTGGAGCAACTGGAGCATGTCGATCTGCTGCTGACCGATCTCAACATGCCGGGAATGGATGGGGTCGAGCTCATCAGCCAGCTGGAGAAGCACACAGGCTATCAGATGTTTGTCGCCGTGATGAGCGCCGTGGATCGGGATGTACTGGATGTTATCCACTCCATCGCCGATGCCGGCACGCTGGAGGTGATCGGCGTACTGGCCAAACCGCTCAGAGCCCAGGATCTGCGCAACATGCTGCAGCACTGCGATCCGCGGATCCATCGGGAAAACAACAAGTGGATGCAGCTCACCTTCACCAGCGACGATGTCCGCCATGCTCTGGAGCAAGGCCAGCTGGTTCCCTTTTTGCAGCCCAAGATCAACATGAGCGATGCCAGCCTCTATGGCTTTGAGGCGCTGGTGCGCTGGCATCACCCCGAACATGGCACCCTGCCCCCGGTCTGTTTCGTTCATCATCTGGAAGAGGGGCAGCTGGCGCTCGATTTTTTCTACGCCTTCTTGCAAGCCACCTGCGAGGCACTCAACAGGCTCACCCTGCAGGCTGGCCAGCTCAGCTGCTCCATCAACCTGCCGGTCTCGCTGCTGACGACCGACAAGCTGGTGGAAACCATGGTGGAGGTCGTGCAGGGCCATCGCCTGCCCTGTCAGGCCATTATCATCGAAGTCACCGAGACCACCTTCATGTCCAACCTCGCCGTGTCGCTCGGTACCCTCGCCCGCCTGCGGCTGCGTGGCTTCGGTGTGGCAATGGACGATTACGGCACCGGCTACTCCTCGATGAAGCAGCTGTCCCGCTGCCCGTTTACCGAAATCAAGATAGACAAGGAATTTGTCCACGATGCCCATACCAGCCCCAAGAAGCTGGCCATCCTCACCTCCGCCATCGTGATGAGCCAGAAACTGGGGCTCAAAACCGTCGCTGAGGGGGTTGAGAGCGAAGAGGATTGGCATCAACTGGCCTTGCTGGGGTGTGATTTGGCCCAGGGCTATTACATCAGTCGCCCGCTGCCGGTTGAACAGATCGCCCACTGGTTCGGCGAGTGGCAGGCAAAACATACAATTTATCCGGAAGACCAACCCTGATTGGGAAAATAACTTAAATTTAAGGTGTCGTGTAATTTCGGCATGGAATGCAAATACATCAGCATGAGGCTCTATATGATAAATCTGATCCGTCTTGTATCGATAAAAATGCGACTGATGCTCGCCTTTTTGCTAGTCAACCTGATCCTGATCGGGGTGGGATTTTACGGCAAACAAAATACCTCGACCGTCAACGACATGTTGAATGACATGTATCTCAACATGCTGGTCCCGATAAAGGATCTATCCAACGCCAATATGCAGGCTATTTATCACAACCGCTCCCTGTTTGATTATGTGATTGAGCCAACCAAACCGGGCATGGATGCCATCTCTCATAAAATGGATGGCTACGAGCAGAAGATGAACGAGCTGCTCAACCAATACCGGGCGACCGAACTGACCGAACCGGAAAAAGTGGCGCTGGCAGATTTTGATCGCGCCTGGCCCCTTTACAAAGAGGCGGCCAAAAAAGCGATGGCAGCCAGCTACGCCAATGATAACGACACCGCCGTCAAATTGATGAAGGGGGAAGCGGCTGCGACGTTTCAGGTCGCCGATGACCTGCTCAGCAAGCTGGTGGATATCAACCAGGGGCTGGCTAAACAAGCCTATGACGATAGCGACGTGATCGTTGCCGATATCTCCACTGCAACCTACACCATCATCACAATATCAGTCGCCCTCTCGGTAGTGCTTGGCTGGCTGCTTAGCCAGAGCATCAACCTGCCGCTTGGCAACATCATGGAAGAATTGAAACAATTGGCCGCCGGTTATCTCACTGGCAGTGATAATCGTGACGGGCAAGACGAGATCACCCAGATGCAGATCTCCATGGGCAATGCCCGCCGCAGCCTGCGCAACATCGTATCCACCATGCAGCAAGCCGCCGAAGGGCTCACGGCCAGCTCCTCCCAACTGGTTGCCGCAGCGCAGCAAGTCAACACCAGCTCCCAGCAGCAATCACTGGCGACCGCCAACACAGCCGCATCGGTAGAAGAGCTGACCACCTCGGTCTCCCAGCTCTCCTCCTTTGCCAATCAGGCCAACAGCGTGGTCATGGAGTCCGGTGAAATCGCTCACGCCGGTGAGGAGCAGGTCAAGCGGGCGTCGCAGGAGGTGGTGCGCGTGACCAATGCGGTCAACGATTCCGCCAAACAGGTACAGGGATTGTTTGATGACATCACTCGCATCAGCCAGATCTCGGTGATGATCCAGGGGGTCGCCGATCAAACCAACCTGCTGGCGCTCAACGCGGCTATCGAGGCCGCCCGGGCTGGCGACATGGGCCGCGGCTTTGCGGTCGTTGCCGACGAGGTGCGCACTCTGGCAGCCCGCACCACGCAGGCTACCCAGGAGATCAACGAGATGCTCCAGTCAATCCAGCAGGGTGCAACCGGCGCGGTCAAGGGAATGAACGCCTGCTCCGACAGCATGGGCACGGTACGCGAAACCACCGACAACTCCAGCCACACCATGGCCCAGGTCGATCAGAGCTCCCGCAAGGTGGTGGGCCTTATTCAGGAGATCAGTTCCATGCTGCATGAGCAGGCGGCAGCCAGCCAGCTGATCGCCCAGTCGGTCGAGGAGATCACCCAGATGTCGCTGGAAAACGTCTCGGCCGCCGAGAGCGTCAACCACGATGCCTCCCAGCTGACCGATATCATCAAGCAGCTCGACGAGGGGATCCGCTTCTTCAAGGTGTAAAACGGGCTCAAAACAGGATCAGATGCAAAGTGGCGGGCAATCCCGCCACTTTTTTATTTCAACTTCACTCAGGGCAACGCCCAGTCTCGATTACCAGACACACAATCAAGCCATTTGCCAAACAACGGCGGCATCACTCTCCGGGAAAATGAAATATAAGCAAATAACGGGGTAACACTGTGAGGAAATAGAGGCAGATAAATGGAACTGAGAATGGCGGCGACAGGGCGCCGCTTTTAGTTGACCTGACGATTTTAGCTGACCTGACGATATTGCTCAGTCAGGACAATACGAGGGGTCATCCGGTTATTCATCACCTTGATAACGCCAAAACGGGACAAGGTTTTGCTGGTTGTCAGTACAAAATCCTGAGTCAGGTTCATGCAGACACTCGCCTGTTCACCCGCTTCAATGACCATAAACTCCCCTCTGCCGTGGGGCGTATTCATCCAGACCAGATCGCCATTTTGTGGCGATATAACCGGGTGCTGTTCACCAAAAAACCAGCTTTGTGGCATCAGGGGTTTATAAAAACGGCTCACTGCGATGGCATTAAGCACCAACTGAACCTGATGAGGAATACTCCACGCCAGTTCTGCCGCTTTATCCATCAATTGATAATAGAGCGCCGCATCATCGACACAAAAAGGCTGGGTGGTAAATGAACTTGGTACCAATTGCCGCCCTTTATATTCGGTGGCAAACAGCATGTTATCAGACAGGTCCAACATCAGACGGTCATTCTGGGCATCATAGTGCCATTGCCAGCTATCGGTCGGTTGGATAAGCATGCGGGAGCCCTTACTTGATAATTACCAGTTGACTTTATTCCATATGCAGGAAATCAGCAACGTCAAATAAAGGGCTCCCCAACTATTTCTTAAATATTGGTCACAATCTCTTTGACCAGACCCGGTCCTTTATAAATAAAACCGCTATAAATTTGTACCAGACTGGCTCCGGCAGCCAATTTTTCCCGCGCCGCCATGGCACTATCGATACCACCGACCCCGATAATTGGCAGAGCCCCATCAAGCGCTTTGGCCAGATGACGGATCACCTCGGTACTCTTGTGCTGCAGCGGACGGCCACTCAGGCCACCCGCCTCACCGGCATGGGGCATGTCGTAAATCATCTCGCGCTCGAGGGTGGTATTGGTGGCGATAACACCATCGATGCCATTGCGAACCAGCGAAGCGGCAACCTGATCTATTTCCTCGAAGCTCAAATCCGGCGCAATTTTTACCGCCAGCGGCACATATTTTTTATATTGGGCGGCCAGTTCCTGCTGGCGGGTTTTCAGCGCGGCGAGCAATTCATCGAGCGCCTCGCCATATTGCAGCGAACGCAAACCCGGGGTGTTGGGGGATGAGATATTGACGGCGATATAACCGGCATGGTCATACACCTTGTCCATGCAGAAGAGGTAATCATCCTTGCCCTGCTCGATGGGGGTATCTTTGTTTTTGCCGATATTGATGCCAATTACCCCCTGATATTTGGCCTCTTTGACCCGCGCGACCAGATGATCAACCCCCTTGTTGTTGAATCCCATCCGGTTGATGATCCCCTCTGCCGGAATAACCCGGAACAGGCGCGGTTTGTCATTGCCGCTTTGCGGTCTGGGGGTAACGGTACCTACCTCGATAAAGCCAAATCCCATGGCCCCCAGTGCATCAATACACTCCCCATCTTTATCCAGACCGGCCGCCAACCCCACCGGATTGGCAAAAGAAAGCCCCATGACAGTGACGGGGCGTTTCGGCAAATTCTGGCGGAAGAAACAATCGAGTGGCGTACCGAGAAGGCGGGGCAAATATTTCATGGAGAGATCGTGAGCCTGTTCCGGATTGAGTTTGAACAGGAAATGCCTAGCGATGGGGTACAACATCTTTGCTCCTTAAAGAAAGCCCCGGCAACTGGCCGGGGCTTTGGGTGTTATGCCGCTGTTATGCTTTCAGGCAATTACAGTGATCGGCAATTCAACTGGAGCAGGTTCAACTCTCGCAAGGCCACCGAGAACTTGGCGAACTCGTGAGTGCTGGTGGTCTTGAAGTCGGCCAACATATGGGTCCAACGGGACAAGAGTTGTTCATGCTCCGAAATCCAGTCGGCCAGTATGGTAGCGCATTCTCCCTGATCTTTGCACCCTTCCAGTACCACGGAAGTGAGACTGCGCTGCTGCCAGTCCAGATCTTCGCGGAAGGAGGCCCGCGCCATCGCCTGCCAGTGGTTGCCCACCGGCTGATGGTTGATCTGGTCGAGGAACCAGTGCAAATCCAGCTTGGCGCCAAGGCGGTAGTAGACATTGGCGGCGCGCAGGATGTCGGTCTTATGCTCCGCGGCAATCTGCGCCAGATCCAGAGTGGAGAAGAGGCTGCTCATATGGGCGACCTGACGGGCGATGGCCTCCGGCACCTGTTTCTCCACCAGCTTCTGCACTGCCAGCTTGTGCTCGGCCACTTCGCTCTCATCCATGACCTCATAGAGGTGCTGACTGAGGGTTTCGAAGGCCGGACGGAAGAAGGCGATGTTCTCGCTGATGCTCCAGCTGCGGTTGCGAGCGCGCAGGAACCAGCGGGTGGCGCGGCGCACAATGCGGCGGCTGTAGAACATCAGCTCGAGCTGGGTCTCTGCCCCCACCAGGTTGTCGCACCCTTCGATGTCGCGCCACAGCCGGTTCATGCCAAACACCTCGCGGGCCATGGCAAAGCAGCAGGCCACTTCGGCGACCGAGGCTCCGGTCTCGTCCTTCATCCTGCTGGCGAAGTTGAGCCCCATGTCGTTGACCAGCATGTTGGCGACCCGGGTCGCAATGATCTCGCCCCGCAGCGGATGCTGGGCCAGTACCACACCGAACTGCTGCTGCAGTTTGGGCGGGAAGCTGGTCACCAGCATGTTGGCGAGGAACGGCTCGTCGGTCACTTCCGGGCAGTTGAGCTGCTCTTTCAGTACCATCTTGCCGTACGCCACCAGCACCGCCAGCTCGGGTCGGGTCAGCCCCTGCCCTGCCGCCATCCGCTCGGAGAGTTCCTCATCAGATGGCAGGAACTCCAAAGCACGGTCGAGCTTGCCTTCCCGCTCCAGCCCCTGAATAAAGCGCTGCTGCTCTTTGAGTTGTTCAGAGCCGCGGAAGCTGGTGACCGAGATGGACTGGGACTGGCGATAGGCGTTGGTGATGACGATCTGCGCCACATCATCGGTCATCTCATAGAGCATCTGGTTACGCTGCTTGAGGGTCATATCCCCGGCTGCCACCAACTGGTTCAGCAGGATCTTGATGTTCACCTCATTATCGGAGCAGTCCACGCCGCCCACGTTGTCGGTAAAATCGGTATTGATACGGCCGCCCTGACTGGCGTACTCCACCCGGCCAAGCTGGGTAAAGCCGAGGTTACCGCCCTCACCCACGATACGGGCACGCAGATCGCGGCCATTGACCCGCAGAGCATCGTTGCTGCGATCACCGACCTCGGCGTCGCTCTCGCGGGCGCTCTTCACGTAGGTGCCGATACCGCCGTTCCACAGCAGGTCGACATTCAGGCAAAGCAGTGCCTTGATCAGCTCGTTCGGCGCCATGCTGGCCTTGTCGGTACCGAGCAGGATCTGCATCTCGGGGGTGAGCTTGATGGACTTGGCCGAGCGCAGGAAGATGCCGCCCCCTGCCGAGATCAGGCTCTTATCGTAGTCATCCCAGGTCGAGGTCGGCAGCTCGAACAGACGCTTGCGCTCGACAAAGCTCCTGGCCGAATCCGGGTTGGGGTCGACGAAGATGTGCATGTGGTTGAACGCGCCAACCAGTCGGGTGTGCTCGGAGAGCAGCATGCCGTTGCCAAACACGTCGCCCGCCATGTCGCCGATCCCGACGCAGGTAAAATCGGTGGTCTGGCAGTTGATACCCAGCTCGCGGAAGTGGCGCTTGACCGACTCCCAGGCGCCGCGCGCTGTGATGCCCATCTTCTTGTGGTCATAACCGACCGAACCGCCGGAGGCGAACGCGTCACCCAGCCAGTGGCCATACTCCAGGCTGATTTCGTTGGCGATATCGGAGAAGGTGGCCGTCCCCTTGTCGGCAGCCACCACCAGGTAGTAGTCATCCTCGTCGTGACGCACCACATCCTTGGGCGGGATCACCTCGCCTGCGATGATGTTGTCGGTCACATCGAGCAGACCGCGGATAAACAGGCGATAGCAGGCCTTGCCCTCTTCCTGAATAACGGCGCGGGGCGCTCCCGTCGGCATCTGTTTGCAGTAGAAGCCACCCTTGGCCCCCACCGGCACGATGACGGTGTTCTTCACCTGCTGGGCTTTGACCAGACCCAGCACTTCAGTGCGGAAGTCCTCCTTGCGATCGGACCAGCGCAGGCCGCCACGGGCTACCTTGCCCCAACGCAGGTGTACCCCTTCCACTCGTGGCGAGTAGACAAAGATCTCGAACTTGGGTAGCGGCAGCGGCATGTCGGTGATGCTGGACGGCGCCAGCTTGAAGGAGATGTAGGGCTTGATGTGGCCCGCCTTGTCCAGCTGGTAGTAGTTGGTGCGCAGGGTGGCGTCAATCATCTCCACATAGCGGCGAATGATGCGATCGTCATCGAGGTTGGCCACCTGATCCAGCTTGGCGGCAAGCTCCTCGTGCAGTCTGGCCCCGGTTTCCGCATTGCGGGGCATGGCCGGATTGAGACGCTGCTCGAACAGTCCAAACAGCAGGCCGGCGATATCGGGATAGCGGGTCAGGGTCTCTTCGATATAGGACTGGCTGAAGGAGACGCCGGTCTGGCGCATATATTTGGCATAGGCGCGCAGCACCGAGACCTGACGGCCAGTGAGACCCGCCCCCAGCACCAGTCGGTTGAAGCCATCATCTTCCAGCTGCTTGTTCCAGATGGCTGCGAAGGCTTCCTGGAAACGCTGCTGGCTCTGCTCCAGATCGAACGGCTGATCGCTGTGCAGCAGCATGGAGAAGTCGAGGATCCAGAACAGCTCGCCCGCCGGAGTACGCACCTGATAGGGGGTCTCGCCAATAACCCGCAGTCCCATGTTCTCCAGCATCGGCAACACGTCGGAGAGGTGGATAGGTTCGGTGCGGTGGAACAGCTTGAGGCGTACCCGGCGATCGTTCTCCTCTTCCTGAGCGCGGTAGAACAACATGCCCAGCGGCTCGGCTTCGCTCAGATTGTCCAGCGCCATGATGTCGGCCACGGCAGAGCCCGGCAGCACATCTTCCTTGTAAGCGCGGGGGAAGGCGGTGCTAAAACGACGACGCAGTTCGTTGCCGCGCGCTTCGCCATAGTGGGAGAGCAGCACGGAGTCGAGTCTGTCGTCCCAGCTGCGGGCCGCTTCAATCAGGTTGTTCTGTACTTCGTTCACATCCACATCCACGTTGTTGTTGTTAACCCGCACTATGTAGTGAGTCCGTGCCAGCACGCCCTCGGTGAAGTAGACGTTGAACTCCACCTCTTCGCTGCTGCCGAAATATTGTTGCAGGATCTGCTGGGTCTTGATCCGCAGCGCGGTGTTGTAGCGCTCCTTGGTGACATAAACCATGCAGGAGAAGAAGCGGCCATAGACATCGCGGCGCACGAAGAGGCGCAGCATGTCCCGCTCCTGCATCTCCAGCACACCCAGACCGGTAGCCAGCAGCTCCTCTTCGCGGGCCTGGATCAGCTCGTCACGGGGATAGGTTTCCAGCACGTTCAGCAGCGCCTTGTAGGCGTGGGAGCCCTTCTCATGGCCGGAGGAGGCCATGATACGCTCGAGACGATGGCTGATGAGCGGGATCTGGGTCGCACTGGTGTTGTAGATGGAGGAGGCATACAGACCGATAAAGCGATCTTCCCCCACTACCTTGCCATGCTCGTCAAAGCGCTTGATGCCGATGTAATCCACATAGGCCGGGCGATGAACACGGGATTTGCTGTTGGATTTGGTGAGGATCAGCAGATCCTGACTCAGCGCTGCGTGACGGGCGCTGGCCGGCATATTGCCAAGACGCTGCCCCTCATCCTTGATGGAGTTCTTCATCAGACCGAGGCTGGAACTGGCCTGCGGCAGGATCTCGTGATCCCCCTCCACCGCCTTGACGTCGTAGCGACGATAGCCCATCAGGGTGAAGTTATGGGCCGCCACCCATTTGAGAAACGCGATGCAGGAGTTGACCTCCTCCTGGCTCACCGGATGATTCCGTTTGGGCAACTCGTCGATGATTTCATTGAGCTTGGCCAACATCGGCTGCCAGTCACCGACCGCCAGCGCAACTTCGCCAGCCACAGATTTGAGCTCGGCTGCCAGCGCTTCCATCTGCGCTTCGCTGGTAAGGTGATCGATTTCGATGAGGAAGGCGGTTTCGACCGATGTCTGCCCGTCGGTATTGTCGAGATCCAGAATGGCGCTGATCTTGCCTTCTTCGCCGCGGATCAGGTGCAGCGGCTGGTGCAGCATCATGTGGGCGGTGATATTGAGACGCTTGAGCGCCATCCGGATGGAGTCCACCAGGAAGGGGGAATCCTGCAGGATCACCTCGACGATAGTGTGGGGGGACTGCCAGCCATGGCGGGTCAGCTCGGGGTTGTAGACCCGGATATAGGGTTCGGTGCCGCTACGCTGATTGAGGGCATTCCAGAGGCTAAGCGCCGCGCCGTAGAGATCGCTGTCGTTGCGATCATGCATGTCGGAGCTCGCCATGTTGCCGTAAAACTTGGCCACGAAGCATTCGACCAGAGAGGCACTCTTCTTGGGCAGTTTTTGATGGATCAGGCCGAGAACGTTTTCGAGCAGAACTGAGGTAGGGGCGTCTTTCAATGCCATTTTTATATTCCTTATCGGACGACATTAACCACCGACGCAGAGGCAACCACCCTGGTTACCCGCTGGTGCAGAGTTGTTGCGAAGTGTAATGGCTTGGATCAAGGAAGGCGAGAGGAGATGCTAACGGACTGTTAAAAACAAGGTGCAGATCACGGCTTAAACTGTGAGATATTTTGCCAACAGGCAAAAAAACAGAAATTCCCACTGCCTTTGTGCCACTTTTCCGGATAGATAGTGAGCATAATCAGATAATCAGTCGGTAAACTGTTCGTTTTTTGTTAACTTATGCGTTCGAGGCTGATAAAGCGATAATCGTCCTGCGTTTTGAGACGAAAATAGCCATGTACCCCGCTGATAGCGACAAAAGGCCGGATTTTATCGATGCCAAGCTCGATGGTCAGCCCTTGTTCACAGCGCACTACCAGCCGTCTGGCGTGCCCCTGATACATCAACATCACCTCGTCACTGCTCAGCGACAGCCGAAAGGTAAATTGCTTCACGTTTACTCCCGATAAATGCCCTGCTTACCCCGCTGGCAAGCAGAGAGGGTCAAAAAACGGGGCAAAGGATGACACTCCCCTGCCCCGTCAATGTTACTGCTGCAGCGCCTTGCTCACTTTCTCGAACAGATCCCGCGCCAACCCCTCGAGGTTGGCCAAGCGGGTCAGCTCGGCACGGATCAGCGCCTTGCGCCCCTCATCGAGTCGCTTGAACTGGATAAGCGGGGTGATGAGGCGGGAAGCGACCTGCGGGTTGACCTCGTTGAGCTCGATCAGCAGATCGGTCAGGAAGCGATAGCCGCGACCATCGATGGCGTGGAACTGCACCTGGTTGTTCATGGCAAAGCTGCCGACCAGTGCACGCAGACGGTTCGGGTTGCGAATACTGAAGGTCGGGTGAGCCATCGCCTGCTGCACCTCGCTCAGCACATCTTCCGCCGGTTTGCTGCCCACCAGACGCAGCCAGTTATCCAGCACCAGACCATCCCGGGCCCACTTGCCTTCGAAATCGGCCAGCAGCTCGGAGCGGCACGGCAACAGATAGCTGTTTGCTACCTGCAACGCCGCCAGAGTGTCGGTCATGTTGTCCGCAGCGGCATATTGTTGGCGCACCAGCAGGTCAGCACTGCCGGCATCGAGAGCCGCCAGATAGCCGAGCACCACGCTCTTGAGCGCGCGTTTGGCCATATCGGCATGCGCCACCTGATAACCCGGCAGATGAAGGCTCTCGTAGGTCACCAGCAGCTGGTCGCCAAAGGCTTGCGCCAGCGAGGTCGTGATCTCGTTACGCACCTGATGGATGGCATCGATATCCGCCACCTCAAAAAGTTCGGCCAGGGTCGCCTCACCCGGCAGGGTCAGGATCTCCGCCTTGAGCGCCAGATCGAGTTCGGCATCTTCCAGAATGGCGATAAAGGCTGCCAGCAGGGTTTGGGAGAGCTCAACCCCCTGTCCATGCTTCACCCGGGCTACCCCGTCGATAACTGCCTTGTTGATCAGCATCTGGGCCGCATCCCAGCGGGCAAATTCGTTGCGGGCATGCCGCATCAGGAAGGCCAGCGCCTCATCGCTGTAATCAAAGTGCAGCTTGACCGGCGCGGAGAAGTCCCGCAGCAGGGAGGGAACCGGCTTGACCGCCACCTGATCGAACAGGAAGGTCTGCTCTGCTTCCAGCACGTCGAGCACGTTGCCGATAGCCTTGCCCTGATACTGCAGCGCAATAACGGTGCCCTGCTCGTCATAGAGTTCGATATCGAGCGGAATGTGCAGCGGCAGCTTTTGCGGTTGATCCTGAGTCGGCGGGGTATGCTGGCTCACATGCAGACGGTAAACACCGCTCGCGGCATCGTACTC
This sequence comes from Aeromonas sp. L_1B5_3, assembly GCF_963866575.1. NCBI lineage: Bacteria > Pseudomonadati > Pseudomonadota > Gammaproteobacteria > Aeromonadales > Aeromonadaceae > Aeromonas > Aeromonas sp. L_1B5_3. The sequence continues at coordinate 22,487 of NZ_CAWMDN010000114.1, read as the reverse complement.
GTCGGTCACGGTCAGCTCGGGGGTGCCGGACTGGCTGTACCAGCGGCGGAAACGACCGAGATCGACCCCGGAGGCATCCTCCATCGCCTGCACGAAATCATCGCAGGTGGCCGCCGAGCCATCGTGACGCTCGAAGTAGAGGCGCATACCCGCCTGGAAGGCGGTCTCACCCAGCAGGGTGTGCATCATGCGGATCACTTCCGACCCTTTCTCATAGACGGTCAGGGTGTAGAAGTTGTTCATCTCGATCACCACATCCGGACGGATGGGGTGCGCCATGGGGCCCGCGTCTTCGGCAAACTGCGGCCCGCGCATGGTGCGCACGTTGTCGATGCGGTTGACGCCACGAGAGCCCAGATCGGAGGAGAACTCCTGATCCCGGAACACCGTCAACCCCTCTTTCAGGCTGAGCTGGAACCAGTCGCGGCAAGTGACGCGGTTGCCGGTCCAGTTATGGAAATATTCGTGACCGATCACCCGTTCGATATCGTTGTAGTCGTTGTCTGTGGCGGTCGCCGGGTTGGCCAGTACGAAACGGGAGTTGAAAATATTCAGCCCCTTGTTCTCCATGGCGCCCATGTTGAAGAAGTCGACCGCCACGATCATGTAGATGTCGAGATCATACTCGAGGCCAAAGCGCTGCTCGTCCCAGCGCATGGAGTTGATGAGGCTCTCCATGGCGAAACCGGCGCGATCCAGATTGCCTTTGTCGACGAAGATCTCGAGAGCCACCTTGCGACCGCTTTTGGTAACGTAATGGTTGCGCTCCACGTCGAAATCACCGGCCACCAGCGCAAACAGGTAGCTGGGCTTGGGGAACGGATCCTGCCACTGCACAAAATGGCGACCGTCGCCCAGATCGCCGCTATCTACCTTGTTGCCGTTGGAGAGCAGGAAGGGATATTTGGCTTTGTCAGCGGTGATGCGGGTGCTGTAGCGCGCCAGAATGTCGGGGCGATCCAGATAGTAGGTAATGCGGCGAAAGCCCTCCGCTTCACACTGGGTACAGTAGGCATCACCCGATTTGTAGAGCCCTTCCAGCGCGGTGTTGGCGGCCGGATCCAGCAGGGTGACGATGGTCAACACGCACTCGGCGGGCAGATTGAAGATGGTCAGGGAGCTCTCGCCCTGCTCGTAGTGTTCGCAGGGGATGCCATCGATGGCGATGCTCTCTAGCGTCAGCTGCTCACCATCCAGTACCAGCGGCGCATTGTGCTCGCCGTTGCGGCGGATGCGGGTAATGGCAGTGACCCGGGTCTGTGGCTCCTGCAGCTGGAAATCGAGGTCGATGGTGTCGATCCAGTAGAGCGGTGCCTGATAGTCCTGACGATATTTGGCCGTCATGGCCTGGGAGTGATCGTTCATTATTGTCTGCTTCCACGCTTGTTAAAGGCGAGAAAGAGGCTGTCACAACCAACTGGCAGGGTCAAACAATTTGCAGCAGACAAAAAGAAAGGGCGACTTGCGTCGCCCTTGCTCGTTATCTCAGTCAGATCAGCTGCGTTTGCCGGTCTTGGCCAGATCTGCCGTAATATTGGCCGCTTCGACCAGATATTCGTCAGGAGCCTCAAAATCGGCAGGCAGTTCATCCAGGCTCTTCACCGGCGGCTTGCCAAGGCGAGCCAGTCGCTCATTGGTACGCTTGAGCGCTTTCTCATCCTGCTTGGCCTGCTCTGCCAGACGTACCGCTTCATTGAGGGAAACTGACTTCTTGTCCTTCTCCTCTTTGTAGTCGGCAATGTCCTGCATCACGTAGGCAAACTCGGGATCCTTGGCGATGCGTGCATCGTGGGCCGACTTCAGCTTGGGCAGCAGGCTGGCAAAGTTGCCGAGCTTGTCATACTTGGCCGACGCGATCTTGTCCCAAGGCAGAGCATTGAACTCGCGGCTCTCACCCGTTTCTTCCGGTGCAACCGGTGTCGGGAAGCTGATATCCGGTGCAACCCCCTTGTTCTGGGTACTGCCACCGTTGATCCGGTAGAACTTGGCGATGGTGTACTGCACGTGACCCAGCGGCTGCTCGTAGAAGTCGTAGACCTTGGCGAGGCTGCGATGCTGCTGCACCGTCCCCTTGCCGAACGAGTTTTCACCGAGGATCAGGGCCCGGCCGTAATCCTGCATGGCTGCCGCAAAGATCTCGGAAGCCGACGCACTGTAGCGGTCGATCAGCACAGTCATCGGACCACCGTAATAGACGTTGCCATCATCGTCGCCGTTGACCGTGATACGACCCATGTGATCACGGATCTGAACCACCGGGCCACTGCCGAAGAAGAGGCCGCTCAGGGCAGACGCTTCGGTCAGGGCACCACCGCCGTTACCGCGCAGATCAATGATGAGGCCGTCGATCTTCTGCTTGTTGAGGGTGGAGAGCTCCTTGATCACATCATCATGCAGATTGACGTAAAAACTCGGGATCTCGATGACACCGATCTTCTTGCCTTCGGCGTTAATCACCTTGGACTTGGCCGCGCGATCTTCGAGGCGAACCTTGTCGCGGGTCAGGTCGATCAGCTCGGTCTTGGCAGTTGCCCCCTTGCCACGCTGGATCTCCAGCTTGACCTTGCTCCCCTTGGGCCCCTTAATGAGCTCGACCACGTCATCAAGACGCCAGCCGATCACATCGACAATCTTGCCATCGTCCTGCCCTACCCCGGTGATTTTGTCATCGGGCTTGAGGCGGTTGGACTTGGCAGCCGGGCCGCCGGGAACCAGCGAGCGAATGACGGTGAAATCATCCTCTGCCTGCAACACGGCACCAATCCCCTCGAGCGAGAGGTTCATCTCGGTATTGAAACGATCGGCACTGCGCGGAGAGAGATAACTGGTGTGCGGTTCGATGGCACGAGCGAAGGAGTTCATGAAGAGCTGGAACACATCCTCGCTCTCGGTCTGGGACATCCGCTTGATGGCGTTGTTGTAACGCTTGCCAAGCAGCTCCTTGATCTCGGGCCACTCCTTGCCGCTGAGCTTGAGGCTCAGGGCATCGAACTTGACCCGCTGACGCCACAACTCATTGAGTTCAGCCTCATCTTTTGGCCAAGCCGCCCCTTCCCGATCAAACACATAGTTGTCGTTCTGGGTGAAATCAAAAGGAGTATCGAGCAGTTTGAGGGCGTATTCGTACCGCTCATAACGTCGCTGCTGACTCAGGTTGAACATCTCGTAGGCGGGCGCCAGACGGCCTCTTTCAAGGTCGGTGTCAAAACCGTTACGGTACTTTTCAAAACGGCTGATATCAGAGGCCAAAAACAGGTTGCGGCTGTAATCCAGGTTCTCCAGATACTTGTCGAAGATCACGGAGGAGAAGGCATCATCCAGCTTGAACTGTTTGTAGTGCGAGCGGGTAAACAGATTGGTAATTCGCTTGCTGGCCGTAGCATGTTGGCTCTCTTGAGCCAACACAGGCAAATCACTCTCCTTGAGCACCGGCTCGATGGCCTGTGCAAGCCCGACAAACGCCAGGCTACAGGCAACGAGGGAAAAACGAATTACGCCATGCTTCAACATTTGTCTCCTTAGAGAACCAAGTGCTCTGATTTGACCCGCAGCATCATGCCGGTCTGCAGTTGGACCTGTACATCATCTTTGGTCACTTCCTTGATGGTGGCCGCAACCGGGGATTTACCCATAACAACGCGCACACCCTGACCCACTTTCAGCGTAGCGGCATCCACTTTTACCAGCGGAGCTTCAGCGGCCGGTGCTTTCTCCTGCGCTTTCGGCTTGGCAGCTACATCAGCTTTTTCGGTTTTGCGGGGAGCAGGACGACGCGGCTTCTTGGCCTTTTCATCCTTCTCTTTGGTATTGGTGCGACGGCTGGCAAAGACGCGCTCTTTGCTCTCTTTCAGAGCCTGCTTGGCGTGCTCGATGTGCTCTTCGGTCAGCAGTTCGCCCGGGTTACCATCCAGATCAACGCGAGCCTGACCGGCTTTGAGCCCATGCAGATAGCGCCAGCTGGAGGTGTATTGACGCAGTGCGGAGCGCAGCATGGTCTTGGAGACTCTGGCATCGTCAGCAAGACGCTCGGCCAAATCCTGGAAGATGCCAATCTTGAGCGGCTTGGCCTCTCCTTCAGCAACGAAGCAGGCCGGGAATTTCTCGACCAGGTAGGCAACGATCTCTTTACTGTTCTTCAGCTTCTCAGTGTTTTCCATGTATAACCTTGGCTTTCAATAAACGCACGGGCACTTCCCGAGCACAACAAAGGCCCCATTATAGAGAGCTTGGGGCCTTTTGCGAACCATCTAGCAATGACTTAAAGCATGCTTTCCAAAATTTGCACCGTTTCTTCAAGACCAATCCGGTCTTCCTGGTCGAAACGGTTAAAAATCGGACTGTCGATATCCAGCACCCCGATGATCTCGTGACCCCGGCGCAGCGGAATCACAATTTCAGCGTTGCTGGCACCGTCACAGGCAATATGTCCCTCGAACTGGTGCACATCATCCACCACCTGGGTATTGCCTTGGGCAACAGCCGTACCGCAGACACCACGGCCAACCGGGATCCGGACACAGGCAGGCTTGCCCTGGAAGGGCCCCAGCACCAGGGTATCCCCTTGCAACAGATAAAAACCGACCCAGTTGATACCAGTCAACTCCTGATTGAGCAAGGCGGAGAGGTTGGCGAGTTTGGCGATCAGATCTGGCTCCCCTTCCAGCAGCGCCTGCGCTTGCCGGTTGAGGGTACGATAAAAGGCGTTCTTGTCACTCATGATTAAATGCACTTCACTCCCTGTAGACTGAAGGGAAGGTAACCTCTGAGACAAAAATTTCAAATATTTTTTCCAGAGTCCCCCTTCCCTGCCACGACATCACTATTCTCGAGCGACTGAAAGTGCCAGCTGTTGGCGCTGGCCATTGCTCCACTCAATATTGAGCAACCAGACCATCATGGGGGATGTGCAGCTTCCTACCAGCGCATTTGCCTGCCAGCCATTGCCGCTTGATTCAAAATTAACAGGGATGGTGCCCATAAACATATCTCGCCCCTCGAGCCAGGCTTTGATCGGTTTAATCCCGGGGTCCCCGCCCTCCAATCGAATAATAAAATCGCGTTCGGCGCGCACAGGTAATTGTGAAATAGCAATTGCCATCGACTTTTCACCAATTAATAGGTCACAACTGCTGTGGGAAAGATCACAAATTTGATCTTTTGTTGGCTCGGAATTTTGTGCGTTATCGGCTGCAAACCAGGTGCGATAGCTCACCAACGCCACCAAAACGGCCAGCACTAGCACAAGATGCATTACTTTCTGTGCAGTCAGTCTCTCTTTCATCAAAAACACCCTGTAAAGATGTAATAAAAATGGTCTTTTTTTGATCTCGCACAAGGTAAAACAAGCGTGTCAACGAGACCGAGCGGAGCCAAATATATCACTGTTTATACTGTTATTTTACCTGTCAGTTCAGTATCATTCCCATGGAGTTTTCATTTAGCCATCTTTTACTTTTCCTTTCGTTAACAGGTGTTAACAAGTGGTTGAAGATAGCGCGATGAAGCCCGTCCGGTTTGCCGGACAAAAAACCAAACAACAGCAGCATCGGAAGCGGAATATAACGATGAGCCATACAACTAACCATCCTGAGTACAACTACACCGTTGTTCGCCAGTTTACCGTCATGACGATTGTCTGGGGAATTGTCGGCATGTCGGTTGGCGTACTGATCGCAGCCCAGCTTATCTGGCCTGCTCTTAACTTCGACACTCCGTGGCTGACCTACAGTCGTCTGCGGCCCCTCCATACCAACGCGGTGATTTTTGCCTTTGGCGTCAGCGCTCTGATGGCAACGTCGTTCTACGTTGTTCAGCGCACCTGCCAAACCCGGCTGTTTGGTGGCCCGCTGGCGACCTTCGTCTTCTGGGGCTGGCAAGCAATCATCCTGTCGGCTGCCATCTCCCTGCCGCTGGGTTACACCTCCGCCAAGGAGTATGCCGAGCTGGAGTGGCCGATTGACCTGGCTATCACTGTGGTTTGGGTCGCCTACGCAATTGTCTTCTTCGGCACGCTGATGAAGCGCACCACTTCCCACATCTATGTGGCGAACTGGTTCTTCGGCGCCTTCATCATCACGGTCGCCGTGCTGCACATCGTCAACAACATGGAAGTGCCGCTCAGCGCCATGAAGTCCTACTCCATGTACTCCGGCGCCATGGACGCCATGGTGCAGTGGTGGTATGGCCACAACGCGGTAGGCTTCCTGCTGACTGCTGGCTTCCTCGGGATGATGTACTACTTCGTGCCCAAGCAGGCTGGACGCCCGGTTTACTCCTACCGTCTCTCCATCGTCCACTTCTGGGCGCTGATCTCCCTCTATATCTGGGCCGGTCCGCACCACCTGCACTACACTGCGCTGCCTGACTGGGCCCAGTCCCTCGGCATGGTCATGTCCCTGATCCTGTTCGTGCCCTCCTGGGGCGGCATGATCAACGGCATCATGACCCTCTCCGGTGCTTGGCACAAGCTGCGTTATGACCCCATCCTGCGCTTCCTGATCGTCTCCCTGTCGTTCTACGGCATGTCGACTTTCGAAGGCCCGATGATGGCGATCAAGACTGTCAACGCCCTCTCCCACTACACCGACTGGACCGTAGGTCACGTTCACTCCGGCGCGCTGGGCTGGGTAGCCATGGTCTCCATCGGTGCGGTGTATCACCTGATCCCGAACCTGTTCGGTCAGGGCCGCATGTACAGCATCAAGCTCATCAACGTCCACTTCTGGCTGGCGACTGTGGGCACCGTGCTCTACATCGTTGCCATGTGGATTTCCGGCGTGATGCAAGGCCTGATGTGGCGTGCAGTCAACGAAGACGGCACTTTGACCTACAGCTTCGTAGAAGCGCTGCAGGCCTCCTATCCCTTCTACTTCGTGCGCTTCCTGGGTGGCTGCTTCTTCGTCACCGGTATGCTGCTGTTGGCCTACAACGCCTATCGCACCATCACTGCGCCCAAAGGTTCCCTGGAACCTGTCGCCCAGCCAGCATGATTGAAGAGGTCCAAGAATGAGCAACAATAACCGTCACGAGATCCTTGAAAAGAACGTTCCTCTGCTGGTGGTGGCCATTATCTTCGCCATCAGCCTGGGGGGCCTGGTTGAAATTACCCCGCTCTTCTTCCAGAAGCAGACCACCGAGCCGGTTGAGGGCCTCAAGCCCTATACCGCACTGCAGATGGAAGGACGCGATATCTTCATTCGCGAAGGCTGCACCAACTGCCATAGCCAGATGATCCGCCCGTTCCGTGCCGAAACCGAGCGTTACGGTCACTACTCGGTCGCTGGCGAGAGCGTGTGGGAGCACCCCTTCCTGTGGGGCTCCAAGCGTACCGGCCCGGACCTGGCCCGCGTAGGCGGTCGCTACTCCGATGCATGGCACCATGCTCACCTCATCAACCCGCGTGATGTGGTTCCCGAGTCCAACATGCCTGCCTATCCCTGGCTCGACACCAACGTGCTGACCGGCGAGATGACTGGCAAAAAACTGGCGCTGTTCCGCGATCACTTCGGTGTGCCATATACCGATGCGGATATTCAGGGGGCAGGGGAAGCTGTTAAAGGCAAGACCGAGCTGGAAGCCCTCATCGCCTATCTCCAATCACTGGGTCATGCCCTGAAATAAGGAGCCTGAGATGGATTACGGCACATTTCGCGGTCTGTATACCCTGCTGTTGATGGCCATCATGATTGGCATCATCGTCTGGGCCTACAGCAAACGCCGCAAGACCTCTTTTGATGAGGCCGCCAATCTGGTGTTTGCCGATGATGAGCAAGCCGGTGCTGATAAAAAGAACGCAGGAGCGAAACAAGAATGAGCACTCTGTTTAGTATTTTCGTAACCGTCATCACCCTGGGGACCATCCTCGGCTGCTTCTTGCTGCTGATGTGGTGCCTCAAGGACAAGATGGGCGTTGAAGAAGGTAAGCCGATGGGCCACTCCTTCGATGGTATCGAGGAGATCAACAACCCGCTGCCGAAGTGGTGGACCTACATGTTCCTCTTCTTCATCGTCACCGGTCTGGTCTATCTGGTCGCCTTCCCGGGTCTTGGCAACTTCAAAGGCCTGCTGGGCTGGCAAAGTTCCAACCAGGACGTACGCTCGCTGGCCGAATCCAAGGCGGCAACCGAATCAGCCAAGGCTGAAGGTCGCGCCGTGGAGTACGACCGTGAGGTCGCCAAGGCTGACGAGATCTATGGCGCCAAGTTCCGTGAACTGACCTATGAGGCTGATGGCAAGACCTACCGTGCCATCACCGAAATCGCCAAAGATCCGGAAGCCCTGAAAGTGGGTCAGCGTCTGTTCCTGCAGAACTGCTCCCAGTGCCACGGCTCTGATGCCCGCGGCGGTCGCGGTTTCCCGAACCTGACCGACAGCGAATGGCAATGGGGCGGCCAGCCAGATCAAATCAAGACCACCATCATGGGCGGTCGTCAGGGGATCATGGCTGCCTGGGGTGAAATCCTCGGCAAAGACGGTGTGCAAGAGGTGGCTTCCTATGTGCTGAGCCTCTCCGGTCGCAAGGTCGATCTGGTCGAAGCCAAGAAGGGCGAAGCGCGCTTCACCATCTGTGCTGCGTGCCACGGCCCCGATGCCAAGGGCGGTATCGCCGTTGGTGCACCGGACCTGACCAACAACACCTGGCTCTACGGCGGTTCCCGCGAAGTGGTGGTGCAGACCATCACCCACGGTCGCCACGGTGTGATGCCGGCCTGGAAAGACATCCTGGGTGAAGACAAGGTACACCTGCTGGCTTCCTACGTTTACAGCCTGTCCCATCAGCCTGCTAAATAAAGGTCGCTCACATAAGTCGTAACATGTGATAAACACGTGATTACACAGCAAAAAGCCTCGACTCCTCGAGGCTTTTTGTTATCTTGTGTTGCAGAAAAGCTCTCTTACTCGTTAATCATTCGTTTCACGGCAGTAGCATCATGACCCAACCTGTAATCAAACCCTGGTATCGCCAATTCTGGCCCTGGTTTATCATCGCCCTCCCCACTGCCGCCGTTGTCGGCAGCATCTCTACCTCCATCATTGCCAGCAAGGATGGGGTCAATCTGGTGGCCGAGGACTATTACAAACAAGGGAAAGAGATCAATCAGGACTTGAGCAAGTTCGATCGCTCCGAAGCCCTCAATATCCGTTTCGCCCTTGAGGTCAACAGCCACGAGCTGACCCTCAAGCCCGTCAGCGGTGACATCCCGCCGGGTCAGGCCCTCTATCTGTCGCTCTTCCACCCTACCCTGGCTGGGCTGGACAGCGAACACATGATCACCGCCGATGCGAGCGGCACCTATCGCCTCCACTTCGACAAGCCCCTCACCGGTAAATGGCACATCCGGGTGGATGCGTTCAACCACGAGTGGCGCCTGCAAGAGACGGTACAACTGCCCACCCGGGCACCTGTCGAACTCGATCCGAAAGGACGCTAAGTCATGACCGGCTGTTCTCACTGTGGCGAGCTGATTCTCGCCAGCAACCGTGCAGCTTGCATTCTGCATTTAGGGGAACATAAATCATGACCCCTTGCTTTCACTGTGGCGAGCCGGTTCCCGCCAATAGCGGCTATTCCCTCGAGATAAAGGGGATCGTCAGGCCCATGTGCTGCCCCGGCTGTCAGGCCGTGGCAGAAACCATCATGGAGTGCGGCCTTGCCAGCTATTACGACCACCGCACCGCCCCCGGCATCAAGGGGGAACTGGTGCCCGAGGAACTCGCTGCCCTCACCCACTACGATCTGGCGGAAGTGCAGCAGGAGTTTGTCACCGACAGCGGCACGGGTCGCGAGACAACGCGCGAAATCCAGCTGACGGTAGAGGGATTGACCTGCGCCGCCTGCGCCTGGCTTATTGAGCGGCATCTGATGACGTTAAGCGGTCTGCGCTACATCAACGTCAACACCACGACCCATCGCACCCGTATCAAATGGGATCCGGCCCAGCTCTCCCTGAGCGACATTCTCAAGGGCTTCGCCAAGATTGGCTATCGCGCCTACCCCTTCCAGACCCATCAGCAGGAAGCCCTCTACGCCAAAGAGGTGCGCAGCTACATGTTCCGGCTGGCATTGGCGGGGCTGGGGTCGATGCAGGTGATGATGTGCGCCGTCGCGCTCTACATGGACCTCTTTATCAGCGTCGAAGATGAATTCATGGTCTACTTCAAGTGGATAAGCCTGCTGCTCTCCACCCCCATCATGATCTACTCGGCCCAACCCTTTTACATCAACGCCTGGCGCAGCCTGAAGCAGGGGCATCTGTCGATGGATGTCTCGGTATCGCTGGCACTGATCGGGGCGTTTATCGCCTCCATGTGGGCCACAGTGTTCAATACCGGTGAGGTCTACTACGACTCCATCACCATGTTCGTCTTCTTCCTGCTGCTTGGCCGTTTTCTTGAGTTGCGGGCGAGGCGCAAAGCCTCCGAATCAAGCTCCAACCTGGCACGGCTGGTGCCCATCATGGCGACCCTGATCGACCAGGATGGCGAGCGTGAAGTGGCAGCCAAGACCCTGCAAGTCGGCGATCGGGTGCGGGTACTGGCAGGGGCGATGCTGCCCGCGGATGGCGTCATCGTGGCGGGAGAGGCAAGCCTCAACGAGGCGATGCTGACCGGCGAGCAGCTGCCGCTGTTCAAGCAGTGCGGCGCTCTGGTCTATGCCGGCACCATCAACACCGATGCGCCGCTACAGATCCGGGTGACCCACCGCATCGAAGAGTCGCGCATCTCCCAGATCATGCGCCTGCAGGATCATGCCCTCGATGACAAACCGGCCATCGCCCAGATGGCGGATCAGCTGTCCCGCCACTTTATTCTGGTGCTGCTTATCATTGCGGCGGCGGTCTGGACCTTCTGGCACTTCCACCAACCGGAACAGGCATTCTGGATCGCACTTGCCGTGCTGGTGGCTACCTGCCCCTGCGCGCTCTCGCTGGCAACGCCGACCGCGCTGACCTCGGCGACCGCCAATCTGACCCGCAACGGCATCCTGCTGCGCCGCGGCCATGTGCTGGATATATTGACCAAGGCCAACCGGATCGTGATGGACAAGACTGGCACGCTCACCACAGGTGAGATCCGCCTGTCCGCAACCACAGCGCTCGGCACGCTCGATGCAAACCGCTGCTTGAGTATCGCCCGGGCGCTGGAGTCCCAGTCCGAGCATCCCATCGCCCGCGCTTTCAGGCTACCCGCCGATGAAGTGGCACTATTGCCACAGGCCAGCGAGATCACACCAGTCATCGGTCACGGCATCACCGGGCTGGTAGACGGTGTTCGCTATCGTATCGGCAGCGCCAGTTGGCTTGGTATCGAGAGTCACGATAACGCCCAGCATGGTCTTGCCATCTACCTTGCCGACGAACAGCAACTGCTCGCCCGTTTCGAACTGGATGACACCTTACGCCCAGATGCCAAAGCGTTGATCGAAGCGTTCAAGGCTGCCGGTCTGCAGACGACTATTCTGACCGGTGACAGCTCTCCCCAGGCTGACGAGATTGCCCGAACCCTTGGGGTCGACGAGCTGGTCAAGGGGGTGACGCCGGATGGCAAGCTGGCATATCTCAAAGCCCGTGAAGCAGAGGGCGAGATCAGCATCATGGTGGGTGATGGCATCAACGATGCCCCCGTGCTGGCCGGAGCGCACGCCTCCTTTGCCATGGCGGGCGGCACTGACCTGGCCAAAAACAGCGCCGATGCAATTCTGCTGGCCGATGATCTCAGTCGTCTGCTCGATGCCAGGAGGCTCGCGCTGCGCACCCGCAAGATCATCATCGAGAACTTTACCTGGTCCATAGGTTACAACCTGCTGGTACTGCCGCTGGCAGCCTGTGGTTGGCTGCCTCCCTATCTGGCAGCCGCGGGCATGTCGCTCAGTTCACTCATCGTGGTGACCAACTCGATGCGCCTCAATAGATAAACAAACTGCAAGAAAATAGCTGAAATAGTGGCCTGCCTCCGATGCAGGCCACATTTTTGACCGATAGCGGCTGGCCCTCCTCCCGAACGGGGTTACCATGGAGGACGCTTGCCACGGATGAATGCCAAGGTACCTCTCATGAACATAATTTTTGTCCTGATCCCCATCGCCATTCTCTTCGTCGTCATCGCCGGCGTGGTCTTTTTCTGGGCCATTCGCTCCGAACAATTTGAAGATCTCGATCGCCAGGGTTCCAACATCCTGTTCGATGAAGATGAACCCCAACAAAAAGTGGTAAAGCCCTCCTCCCATGACTCACAACCTTGATCTGCTTGGTGCCCTGCTGGCAGGACTGGCAGGCTCGGCTCACTGCATCGGCATGTGCGGTGGCGTCTCCGCCGCCCTCTCCATGGCCATCCCCGCCGACAAGCAGCACTTCTGGGGGCGGCTTGGCTACCTGCTCAACTACAACCTGGGGCGGATCCTCAGCTATGTGCTGGCAGGCGCGCTGGTGGGCGGCCTGCTCGCCACCACCAATGAACTGGGCGCAGGCAAACATGCCATCCAAGGGCTGCGGCTGATAGCCGCGCTGCTGATGATCGCCCTTGGTCTCTATCTGGCCGGCTGGTGGCAGGGGATCCTGCTGCTGGAGCGCCTCGGCGCCAAACTCTGGCCGCATATCAAACCCCTTGCCGGCAAGTTTCTCCCCTTCACCTCGCCGCTGCAGGCACTCCCCTTTGGCATGGTCTGGGGTTGGCTCCCCTGCGGGCTCGTCTACTCCATGCTGACCTGGAGTGCGGCTGCCGGCTCTGCCGCTGGCGGGGCGCTGATCATGCTCTTTTTTGGTCTCGGCACCCTGCCGACCTTGTTCGCACTGGGGGGGCTTGCTGACCGCCTCAGATACTGGTTAACCCTGCGCAGTTTGCGTCTTGGCGGCGCGCTGTTACTCATTTTGTTCGGGGTTCATACCCTGTGGGTTGGCATAGCCGCCTTTTGAAACCCTATCCAAAACGGATGAGTTGGTGGTAAACTTGTTTGATATAAATCAATTATTCGTATGAGCCTATGATCCCGGAAAAGAAACCTGGCAGACGTATCCAGAGCGGTGGCTGTGCAATTCATTGCCAGGATTGCAGCATCAGTCAGCTCTGTATCCCCTTCACCCTGAACGACAACGAGCTTGATCAGCTCGATAGCATCATCGAGCGCAAAAAGCCGATCCAGAAGGGTGAGGAGCTGTTCAAGGCCGGTGATGAGTTCAAGTCGCTCTACGCCATTCGTTCCGGGACCATCAAGTCCTACACCATCACCGAACAGGGCGATGAGCAGATCACCGCCTTCCACTTGGCTGGTGATTTGGTCGGGTTTGACGCCATCAACAAACAGGCTCACCCCTCCTTTGCTCAGGCGCTGGAAACGGCCATGGTGTGCGAGATCCCCTTTGAAGTACTGGATGATCTCTCCGGCAAGATGCCCAAACTGCGCCAGCAGATCATGCGTCTGATGAGCAGTGAAATCATGGGCGATCAGGAGATGATCCTGCTGCTCTCCAAGAAGAATGCTGAAGAGCGCCTCGCCGCCTTCCTGCACAACCTCTCGGTGCGCTTCTCCGAACGCGGTTTCTCTGCCAAAGAGTTCCGTCTGGCTATGACCCGTGGCGATATCGGCAACTATCTGGGTCTGACCGTCGAGACCATCAGCCGTCTGCTCGGCCGCTTCCAGAAGTCCGGTCTCATCAGCGTCAAAGGCAAATACATTACCGTGCTGGATCAGGTCGCACTGGGCATGATGGCCGGAGCTACCCGTCCGCCCTGCGGCTGATTTTTCTCCTTACAACCCCGCTTTTATTCCGCTTTCCCTGCCGGATCCTTTCCTCTGGAATGTGATCCGGTACGTTCCAGCCCCCCTCCTCCTGCGCTAAGCTGTAATGACTAAGATTCTGCCGTCATTGGACTTTTCCAAGGAGGAGAAGATGGTCAAATATCAGAATATTCTGGTAGTTATCAATCCAGAAGAGGAGCGTCAAATCGCCCTCGAACGGGCCGTCAAGATCGCCGAGCTGGACGACAATGCCCGCCTGACCCTGCTGCTCACCATCTATGACTTCTCATATGAAATGACCGCCATGCTCTCCGTCGAGGAGCGCGAAGAGATGCGTAACGGCGTCATCTCCCAACGGCGAGAGTGGCTGGACGAAATCCTCACACCCTACCGCTCGCAAGGGATTGCTTGCGAGGTCAAAGTGATCTGGCACAACCGGCCCTTCGAATCCGTCATTCAGGAGGTGCTGGAGCAACGTCACGATCTGGTGGTCAAGGCCACCCACCATCACAGCTTCCTGCAAACCTTCATTTTCACGCCGACCGACTGGCATCTGCTGCGCAAATGCCCCTGTCCGGTGCTGCTGGTAAAAGAGGGGCACTGGAAACGAGGCGGCAATATCATCGCCGCCATCAACTGCTCCAGCGACGATCCGGATCAGAAGCTGCTCAACGAGCGGATCACCCAGGAAGGTGGCGATATCGCCGAGCTGCTCGGCTCCAGTCTCTATCTGGTCAACACCTATCCGGGTACCCCGGTCAATGTGGCCATCGAGCTACCGGAGTTTGATCCCAACGCCTACAACGAGGCTATTCGCAAACACCATGAGACCCTGCTGCTGAGCCATGCCGACAAGTTCGGTATCGGCCATCTCTGGACCCGGGTGGCGGAAGGGTTGCCGGAAGAGGTGCTGCCTGACATGGCTGAAGAGCTCGACGCCAATCTGATGATCATGGGCTGCGTCGGCCGCACCGGCCTTTCGGCCGCCTTGCTCGGCAATACAGCTGAGCATGTGATCGACCGCCTCTCCTGCGACCTGCTGATCCTCAAACCGGCCGACTACAGCTGCCCGGTCGACAGCCGTCGCAATCAATCATAAGGTGCCTGGCACCTTGCCCTCCCCCGGGACATGGCTATAATAACGCGCTTATTTGTGTCCCGGGTTTTACGAGCATGCTAGAAGAGCTGAACGCCAAAGAAAAATACAGTTTCAACAAACTGCAAAAGCGCCTGCGGCGCAACGTAGGTCAGGCCATTGCCGACTTCAACATGATTGAAGAGGGCGACAAGGTCATGGTCTGCCTCTCCGGCGGCAAGGACAGCTTCGGTATGCTCGACATACTGATGAGCCTCAAAGCCAGTGCCCCCATCCATTTCGATCTGGTTGCCGTCAACCTGGATCAGAAGCAGCCCGGCTTCCCCGAGCACGTGCTGCCGGAGTATCTGGACTCCCTCGGCATCGAGTACAAGATTGTCGAAGAGGATACCTACTCCATCGTCAAGGAGAAGGTGCCGGAAGGTAAAACCACCTGTTCTCTCTGCTCACGACTGCGCCGCGGTATTCTCTACCGGACCGCTCAGGAGCTGGGTTGCACCAAGATTGCCCTTGGCCATCACCGCGACGACATCCTCGAGACCCTGTTCCTCAACATGTTCTACGGTGGCAAGCTCAAGTCCATGCCGCCCAAGCTGGTGAGCGACGATGGCAAGAACGTGGTGATCCGCCCGCTGGCCTACTGCAAAGAGAAGGACCTGATCCGCTACGCCGATGTCAAAGCCTTCCCCATCATTCCGTGCAACCTGTGCGGCTCGCAGGAGAACCTCCAACGTCAGGCCATCAAGCAGATGATGCAGGATTGGGATCGCCGCTTCCCGGGTCGTATCGAGACCATGTTCACCGCCATTCAGGACGTGATCCCGAGCCACCTGCTCGACCACAAGCTGTTTGACTTCAAGAGCATCAACCGCGACTCCGGCATCATCGATGGTGGTGACAAGGCCTTTGATCCACCCGAGATGCCAAAAGCACCGCTGCTGGACATCGACGAGATGGACATGCTGGATGTGATTGAAGTGCGCTAAGCCGCGCTCACAGTAGTAAACGCCACACAATAAAAAAGGAGCGATAATCGCTCCTTTTTTGCTTTCTTGATCTGCCAGTTACCAACGTGACAGCGCCATCGGCATCAGCCCTTGTGCAACCAGGGGGTCAGTCGCAACACCTCACCCTGCAGACGCAAGGTACCCGCCGCAAATACACTCAGCTGCGCATTGCTCAAGAGCAACTGGCCATGCTGCCACGCAACGGGCTCCTGCCGGGCCCCATCGACAAGGTAGGCAGTCCCCTGCGGCTCGACCAGCGTGATCCGGATACCCTCCATCTTCGGCAAGAAGTACTTGCCGACCATGCCAGCCATCTTGTCCAGCAGCTGCTGCATCTGCTGCTGACGCTTGGCAAGCTCAGCCAGTGGCATGTCGGGAACGGCCGGTGCATCGGCCATCACCTGCACCGTCATATCGCAGGTCGCGTGCGGCACTTTCAGGGCAACCGCAACCACCGCCTTGTCGAGATTGAGATCGTCATCGAATGGCAGACGCAGTTCGCTGTCGATCGTCACCTCCCCCTTCACATCCTTGTCCTGCGTCGAGACCCGGGCAGAGTCGAGCGCACAGCGCTTGCCATTTTGCGGATCGGTCAGATAAAACCCCAGTCTGGCATGGCCAAACTCGCCCTTGGCGAAGGTCTTCATCTGGCTGTAGAAGGCGCCATATTGCAGCTCCAGCACAGGTTGCCCGGCCATCGTCAGTGTCGGCAGCAGCAGGCTGGCCAGCAGGGTACGACGTACGGTAGAGATCACTCCATATCGACAGATCATTCAGCGTCCTTTTGCATCATGCATTGAAATGGTTGGGTCCTTCAGCCACCTCGTTAACCTCTACCGCCACCCCGCAGAGATCCCGATAGAGGATCCCCTTGCAGTTGAAGTAGAGCGGTGCCACCCAGATAAGACCCAACCCCATCGGGATCAGGGCCACAAAGAAGAGTGCAGCCATCACGCCGTGAAACAGCACCAGGCTCGGCCAGCCACGCAAGAAGATCTTGAGCGAGACCACAATGGCCTGCGGCGGCGTCATGCCGCGCTCCAGCACCAGCGGCACGGTAAAGAGCAGCCCCATGCCGATCAGTGCGGAAGGAATAAACGAGAACATCACCGGCAACCCAATCAGTTCGAACAGCGGGCCAAACAGGCTGGTGAGCAGACTGCCGAGCAGACTCAGCATGCCAAGGCGCACAAAGTGGCGGAAGAAGTCGAACACCTGGCTCGCCCGGGCGCGCACGCCGACCGACTGCTGTAAGCCGAGCATGTCGAGGGCACTGGTCATGGGGGCCATGATGACGGTGATCAGCAGGCTCAGGACCATCGCCACATTCATCTGGCTGTCATCGCCGATATAGGGCACCAGCACCATGTTGCTGAGCAGGATCCAGATCGCCGTGACGCCGACAATCGCCAGCAGCAGGCCAAATCCGGTACGGCGAGTCTGTTGCCACCCCTCTTGAATGACCCCTTTCAGGTCCAGGCGATAACCCTTGTTCAAAGATTGCTCGAGAGAGCCGCCAATACGCATTCTGTTACTCAATTGACTATCCAACATCGAAAACGACCAAATCAGGTGGCACATTATAGCGACTTGGCCTGCTATTCGTAGTCGTTTTTCCTGACCACTTGCGGCCAAAAAGCCTTTAATTTCATGGATTGGCTGCATAGAATGCGGCCCTCTTTCAACATGATGGCCACTGGCTGGGGTGAGACTGGCGGATGATGAACAATCCACAGGTAATTGTCGCGCTGAACAAGATCAGCAAACTTTATGATGGCAAGGCGATATTGAGCGACCTTGACCTTGAGATCTATGACGGTGAGTTTCTCACCCTGCTGGGCCCCTCCGGCTGCGGCAAGACGACCCTGCTGCGCCTGCTGGCCGGGCTCGAATCGGTCGATGGTGGCACCATCCATCTGGCCGGTGACGAGATCACCAATATCCCCGCCGAACACAGGCACATCAACACCGTATTCCAGAGCTATGCGCTCTTCCCCCATATGACGGTGTTTGAAAACGTCGCCTTTGGCCTCGAGATGCAGAAGGTAGCGGCCAGCGAGATCCGCCAGCGGGTCGAAGAGACCCTCGCCATGGTGCAGCTCACCGAGCTGGCCAACCGCCGCCCGGATCAGCTCTCCGGCGGTCAGCAACAACGGGTCGCCATCGCCCGCGCCGTGGTCAACAAGCCCCGCCTGCTGCTGCTCGATGAATCCCTCTCGGCGCTCGACTACAAGCTGCGCAAGCAGATGCAGAGCGAGCTCAAGGCGCTGCAGCGTCGCCTTGGCATCACCTTTGTCTTCGTTACCCATGATCAGGAAGAGGCGCTCACCATGTCTGATCGCATCCTGGTGATGGAGGGAGGCAAGATCATCCAGCGCGGCACCCCGCGCGATATCTACGAATCGCCAGCCAACCTGTTCGTGGCCCGCTTTATCGGCGAGATCAATGTGATGGATGGCAAGCTGATCAATCAGCGCGAGCCCGGTATCTGGCAGGCAGAGGTGGAGGGGCGCGAATGCCTGCTCCATACCACACTGCCGTTCCAGCCAGACGACAAGGTGCTGGTGCTGCTGCGCCCGGAAGATCTGCGAATTCTCGATCAGGATGACGATCAGAGCGGCGCGCTGCGGGGCAACATCCGCGAGCGCAACTACAAGGGGGCGACGCTGGATTCGGTGATCGAACTCGAAAGTGGAAAACAGCTGCTTATCTCCGAGTTCTTCGATGAGGATGACCCTGACTTTGACTACCGTCTGGGTCAGGAGGTGGCGATCCACTGGGTCGACAGCTGGGAGGTGGTGCTGCCCTATGAGCCTCACTAATCTGCGGGTAGCGCACAGCTTTGCCCACAACGGCTTTCGCAACACGGCCATTGCGCTGATCCTGGGCTGGCTGACGCTGTTCGTCTTCCTGCCCAACCTGATGATCATCGGCGTGAGCTTCCTGAGCCGTGACGAGTCCGAGCTTATCGCGCCGCTCTTTACCCTGAGCAACTATGGCCGCCTGCTGGACCCGCTCTATTTCGAGGTGCTGCTCCACTCTCTCTGGCTGGCGCTGCTCGCCACCGCCATCTGCCTGCTAGTGGGCTACCCCTTTGCCTGGCTGTTGGCCCATCTTCCAACACGCATCCGCCCGCTGCTGCTGTTTCTGGTGGTGGTGCCGTTTTGGACCAACTCCCTGATCCGCACCTATGCGCTGAAAGTGCTGCTCGGCACCCGGGGGCTGATCAATGGCTGGCTGCTGGATCTGGGGCTTATCGAGCGGCCGCTGCAGATGATGTATACCGAGGTGGCCGTCATCATCGGGCTGGTCTATGTGCTGCTCCCCTTTATGGTGCTGCCACTCTACTCCAGCATCGAGAAGCTGGATGGCCGTTTGCTGGAGGCAGCGCGAGATCTTGGCGCCAACGGCTGGCAGCGGCTGGTGCGGATCATTTTGCCCCTCACCCTGCCCGGCATCATCGCCGGTTGTCTGCTGGTGTTCCTGCCCGCGATGGGAATGTTCTACGTCTCCGACTTGCTGGGTGGCGCCAAGCACCTGCTGATCGGCAACCTGATCAAGACCCAGTTCCTCAACAGCCGTGACTGGCCCTTTGGCGCCGCCATCAGCGTGATGCTGACGGTGCTGATGGCGCTGTTGGTCTACTGCTACTGGCGGGCGGGCAAACTGCTCAGTAAAAAGGGGGAGCTGGCATGATGCGCGCACTGAAAGCTCTGTTTCTGCTACTGGTGTTTGGCTATCTCTATGTGCCCATCGGGGTGCTGATCGCCAACTCCTTCAACCTGTCGAAATATGGCATCGACTGGCGCGGCTTTACCCTTGGCTGGTATGAGAAGCTGTTTGCCAGCGCCAGCCTGATGCAGGCGGCCCAGCACTCCCTGACCATCGCCGCCCTCACCGCCACCGCGGCCACCCTGATCGGCACCCTCACCGCCGTGGCGCTGTTTCGCTACCGTTTTCGCGGCAAGCAGTACGTGAGCGGCATGCTGTTCGTGGTAATGATGTCCCCCGATATCGTGATGGCCATTTCGCTCCTGACCCTGTTTGTGGTGACCGGCATTGCGCTGGGCTTCTGGTCGCTACTGATCGCCCACATTACCTTCTGCCTGCCGTTTGTGGTGATCACCGTCTACTCGCGGCTGTGCGGTTTTGATGTGCGGATGCTGGAAGCCGCGCGGGATCTGGGGGCTGGCGAGTGGATCATCCTGCGCCGCATCATACTGCCGCTGGCGCTGCCGGCGGTGATGGCGGGCTGGCTGCTCTCCTTTACCCTGTCGCTGGACGACGTGGTGGTGAGCTCCTTTGTTACCGGCCCTGCCTACGAGATCCTGCCGCTCAAGATCTACTCCATGGTCAAGGTGGGGGTCTCCCCCGAGGTCAACGCCCTGGCCACCCTGATGCTGGTCGCCTCCCTCGGGATGGTGCTGCTGGCGCAACTGTTACTGCGCAAACGGCAGGGTTGACCCTACCCGTTTCGTCCCCGCCATCTTTGGCGAACTCTGTCACGGTGGGCCGCAAGGCCCCATAACCCCAAGGAGTTGTTGATGACAATCCAACACAAGGCCGGCGCCCTGCTGGCAGCCGCCCTCACCCTCACCACCCCGCTGCTGAGCCAGAGCGCTCACGCGGCCGATGACAAGGTGGTCTACTTCTACAACTGGTCGGAATATGTGCCGGACGGCCTCCTGGAGCAGTTCCAGCAAGAGACCGGCATCAAGGTGATCTACTCCACCTACGAAGCCAACGAGACCCTCTACGCCAAGCTGAAAACCCATGGCGACGGCTATGACGTGGTGGTGCCCAGCACCTACTTCATCTCGAAAATGGCCAAAGAGGGGATGCTGCAGCAGCTGGATCGCGCCCAGCTGCCCAACTTCAAGCACCTCGACCCAACCTTGCTCAACCACGAGTACGACCCGGACAACCGCTACTCCATCCCCTATATCTGGGGCGCAACCGGGATCGGCACCAACACCGATATCATCGAACAGCCGGTTACCAGCTGGAAGCAGCTCTGGGCACCGGAGTGGAAAGAGAGCCTGCTGCTGATGGACGATGCCCGCGAGGTGTTCCATATCGCGCTGGTGCAGCTGGGCTACAGCCCCAACACCCGGGACAAGGCACAGATCGCCGAAGCGTTCGAATACCTGAAAAAGCTGATGCCCAACGTCAAGGCGTTCAACTCCGACAACCCGGCCGACCCCTTTATCGCCGGTGAGGTCAATATCGGCATGCTGTGGAACGGCTCGGCCTACGGCGCCCAGCGCGAATACCCCTCCATCCAGATGACCTATCCCGAAGAGGGGGCGGTACTCTGGATGGACAACCTCGCCATCCCGGCCAAGGCCAAGCATGTGAAAGAGGCCCACGCCCTGATCAACTTCCTGATGCGCCCCGATGTGGCCGCCAAGGTGGCCGAGGCGATTGGCTACCCCACTCCGGTCAAGGATGCCATTCCCCTGCTCACCCCGGCGTTTCGCAATAACCCCATGGTCTTCCCGAGCGACGAAATCAAACGCAAGGGTGAGTTTCAGTCCGATGTAGGGGATGCCTCCCGCCTCTACGAGCAGTACTTCCTGCAGCTGAAAGCCATGGTGGCCAAGGCCGGTTAAGTCGGCTTTTCACGTACCCTGACGGGATCAATGAATTAAGGGAGCAATAGCTCCCTTTTTCTTCGTCATCACCTCTGCGAGGCCTAATCACAACGGCCCCTCACCTGCAGATATCAAAAGTTGATAAATGTGAACACGCGTGCATTGAAATGCGTGACCGGACTCTTTAGAGCTAAAGCGCCAGACAATACCCATACGAGGTAACCATCGGCGGAGCGTGGAGGCAGCCATGTTGAGGCCTGTTAACCGATTGATTTTGATAGCCAATAGTTCGGTACACCAGCGCCTGCGCTGATAACCAAAATCTTGTGGAGAAAACTGCATGAGCAGCACTAATAAGGTGACAATATTGGCGATAGGTAAAACTGGGGCACGGCCAGCCGGTAAGGCTTCCAAGGCGCCCACGCCTTCATCCCGATACCACCGAAGCCAACGGCCGATGGTCGAGCGAGCAGCGCCGGTAAGGTGATGAACATCCGTGACCGTACGTCCTTCATGTAACAGCAAGATGGCCATCAAGCGACGAGCATGTCCTTTATCACGGGTGGCATGGATGATTTTGTGAATGCGGAGGTGCTGTGGCCGTGGCAGGGGTGGTAGGATAGGCATCAACTCAGTCCTTTGGGTGTGGCTTGTTTTGTTTGGCGACTAATGAGATCGCACAAACTGGACTGAGTTCCCTTCCTCCAGTGATCTACTATTCGGAACAGCTATTTAGGGAAGTGGCAGGGGGAAAACCCCCTTGATGGTTTGCGAGCCTACAAGGTGGCCGAGGCCGAACTTGCCTTCCTTTACCCTGACGAACTCAAGCACCTGCTGGCTGCCTGCGCCGAGAGTCCAAACCCCGATCTGCTGTTGGTGGTGAAACTCTGCCTCGCCACCGGCGCTCGTTGGTCTGAGGTGGAGGAGCTGACCCAGTCTCAGGTATCCCCCAACCGCATCACCTTCACTCGTACCAAAAGCAAGAAAAGCCGCAGCGTACCCATCAGCCCAGAGCTCTATGCACAGTTGCCCAGAAGTAACTGTTCACCCAGATG